>JAESSZ010000085.1 GCA_016763875.1 Nannocystaceae bacterium | reverse complement strand
TCAACGCCACCGTGCTGCACTTGGGCGACCCGAGCCCCGCGAGTCCACGTCCATGTTTTTTCGCAGCCCGGATTTGTACACGAGATAGCCATGTCGGTGACCGCGTCGATCCGGGACGCGTGCTTGCTGCACACCCGACGGGGCGGCGGCTGCCCGAAGTTCTGGATCTGCTGCTGAGCGGTCCAGGTCCACGTCCGGTCGCAGCCATCGAGTCGACAAGGAATCTCGCGGTCGTCGAGGTGTGACATCAGCCCGCCAGCGAGACTCGCCATGGAGGCAACCACATCGGCTGCCGCAGCTTGCGACGGTGAGTCTGCTTGGCCCGAACTCGGTGCGCCGTCGTCCGAAGACGATGCATCCGCGGGCTTGCCTTCCACGGGCTGGCCTTCCGCGTGTTCGACCGATCTCTTGCGACGACGTCGGCGGCGACGCTTTCGGGGAGGGGCATCACCAGAAGTTTCGGCACCGCCAGCGTCTGCGGGGCCAGAGTCGTGGGACTCAGGTGTGCTCTGCGGCGCCGCGTCCCCCGATGGCGTCGCGGTGTCGAGGGCCTCTTGGGACGAACCGTCCGATTGGGATGAACCGTCCGATTGGGACGAACCGTCCGACTTGGGATCGCTGGCGTCGGTTCCCGCCGCGGCGGGAGTGGTACCACTGGGCTGCGCTGGGGTTTCGTCGCTCATTTAGAGCGAAGCAGTATCCCCCCCGGACGCAGGAAACGCAAACCGGTCCCCGCCCCCCGATCGGCCGGGGCGGGAGATACGCGGCCAGCGAGGTGCCACGCGCACGCGACGACTCACCCCGACGCCCTTTTCCTTCCCCCCACCCCGCCTAGGTGGGGCTACGCCATGGGCTGGACTGGGCGCGGACGTTCGTACACGCGAGACCCAATGGCGCCGCCTATACTCGCTCGTATGGCAATCGCCCTGATCGTTGGCGCAGTCGTGGCTGGCGGCACATACCTCTTCGCGAAGAAAAAAAAGGCGAGCACGGGACAGTCCGTGGCAGCGAGCGCGGCGACGGGGGTCGCCGGATGGGGCGTCACTGCGGGCGCCTTGGCGTTGCTGTCGGTGGCCTGGCCGGTGGTGCTGATCGGCGGTGCGGCGGCGGGTGGCTACTACCTCGCCAAGAAAAAAGACCAAAAGGCCCTCCCGCCTGCCTCCGAGCCGTAGCCCCCGGGCCTCAGCCGACCAGCCACAGGTAGTAAAACGTCACGGGAGCGACGAAGAGCATCGCGTCGATACGATCGAGCATCCCGCCGTGTCCTGGCAGCAGGTTGCTCGAGTCCTTCGCGCCGAAGGTTCGCTTGATCATCGACTCGACCAAGTCACCGACCTGACCCGCAGCGCTTCCGACAATGCCAAGCACCACCGCGTGCGACACGGGAAGTTCTGGCGTGAGCCAAAAATGGCCGACGCCCACCGTTGCGAGACACGCCCCCAACACCCCGCCAAAGCTGCCTTGGATCGTCTTGTTGGGACTGACGGCCTCGTAGAGTTTGTGCTTCCCGAACGCCCGCCCAAAGAAGTACGCAACGGTATCCGAGAAGAACGCCATGCACAGGGTGAGCGTGACCCAGTGAGCGTGGCCCGCGACCTTGAGCTGAGGCAACGCCGACATCAGCAGCGGCACGTACAGCAGGCCCGACAAACAGACGCCCATGTGCCGACCCGCGTTCGGCAGTGCCTTCGGCCGCGCCAGCGTGGCCATGCCGACGGCGAGGGTGCCCGCGGTGAGCACCGGCCCGAACACAACGCCTGGACTGTAGGCGATCGGCAAAGCGACCAACGCGGCCGCCAGCAGCGCACAAACGCCGCGTAGTAACCAGGCGGGGTCCTGCTCGGAAACCGGCAGGGCCATGCGTAGGTACTCGTCCAGACTCACCATCGCCACGAGCGCAGCGACTGCCGTCATCGCCCACGGTGATGGATCGAGGTAGATCGCCACCACGATGATCGGCACCAAGACGGCGGCCGTCCCGATGCGCTTGGCGAGATTGCTCATCAGTCGAGGCCGGCGGCCTTGGATCCTCGCGCCCCGGACCCGCGGACCTGCTCGGACGTCATGCCGAAGCGACGTTCCCGTTTCGAATACGCTTGGAGCGCCTCTACCAACTCATCGTGTCCGAACTCCGGCCATTGTTTGTCGGTAAAATACAACTCTGCGTACGCGGTCTCCCACAAGAAGAAGTTGGAGATCCGATGCTCGCCGCTGGTGCGGATGAGAAGATCTAGCGGCGGCAGAACTTTCGCGGAGTCCAGGTAGGACTCAAACACCTCGGGGTTGATGTCGTCCGGGTTCACTTGCCCGGCAATAGCGGCACGGCACAGGTCGCGCGCTGCCTTGGCGATCATCTCGCGGCCCCCGTAACTCAGCGCGAGGCAAAGGGTCATGCCTTGATTCTGCGCCGAGGCAGCCATCAACTCGATCAACGGCGCCCGCACGTACTCCGGAAGCCGCTTCGTATCGCCCACCGTCGTCAGCCGGATTCCGTTGTCGAGAATCTCCGCGCGCTCCTGCACCAGATAGCGACGCAGCAGCTCCATGAGATGGAACACTTCCTCGTGGGGGCGATCCCAGTTCTGGCTCGAGAACGCGAACAGCGTCAGCACCTCGACTCCGACCTTGCGCGCCGCACGGACGACCGTGCGGACCGAGTCGGCACCCCGCTCGTGACCGTCCTCGCGTTCCAGGCCGCGGGAACGTGCCCACCGGCCGTTCCCGTCCATGATGATGCCGACATGTCGCGGCAGGGTCCGTAGCGCGGGCACGTCGTCCGTCATGGGCTCGGTCGAGATACCACGGTGTCGCAACTCGGAAAAGGGCGGCACCCCGCATCCCTGCCTCGACGGTGATCCGTAGTGGGCCAACGGCCGCGCAGGTCCACCGAGCGGCGGTCCGGGGTGCGGGCATAAAGGGACCGGGGCGGCGGTTCGCTGGCAGTCGCGTTTTCTTTTCCTCCAACAGAGCCGGGTCCGGGTTGCCGCGATGCCCGCACGGGCTTACCCTGCGACTGCCGCGGCACCCCAGTTGGGGGTGTCGGGTTGGGCAGCCACCCAGCGCGCCGTTGCCCCCCAAACGGGGTCTACGGCATCCTTTACTCGTACTTCCGCGCGGCGTGGCGCGGCCCCAGGAACTACAACGATGGCCACCGTCGACGAAATCGACTCACACCTGCTCCAGACCGGGTTGCCCTACGAAAACCTCGGGGACGGGGCGTGGATTGTCACGCCTGAGAGTGCGCACCCCGCACGCATCGGCGTCAAAGCCGACGATCCGATCGTCTTGTTCTCGATCCAGGTGCTCGACCTGGGTCCCGACACCGTGAACGCCGAGGAACTGTTCCGAACGCTACTCACGCTCAACTCGGAGCTCCTCCACTCGTCCTACTCGCTGCAGGGTGCCCAGGTGGTGCTGTCGGGCGCCCAACAGTTGGAAAACCTCGACTTCAACGAGTTCCAAGCCATGATCGACGACATGTGCATGGCGCTCGACCGGCACTGGGACCAACTTTCTCCCTGGGGTCTCAAGAGGAATCGTGCGAAAGCCAGCAACAAAGGGAGCATTTAGTCATGGGACTATTTTCTAGGCTTGGCACGCTGATCCGCTCGAACATCAACGAGTTGATCAACAAGGCCGAGGACCCTGAGAAGATGCTGAATCAGGTCCTCGTGGACATGAAGTCGCAGCTTGTCGAGGCCAAGAAACAGGTCGCGGTCGCAATCGCGGACGAGAAACGGCTCAAAAAACAGTACGAGCAAGACGCCGCCAAGGCCGCAGAGTGGGAACGCAAAGCGATGCTCGCCATTCGCGCTGGCGACGACGGCCTCGCGCGCGCGGCGTTGGCCCGCAAGACCGAGCACGACGATGTCGCCGAGACCCTGCGACAGCAGTGGGAAGCGCAGAAACAGTCTGTCGAGCAGCTCAAGGGGGCACTGCGTGGGCTCGACAACAAGATCGAGGAAGCCAAGCGCAAGCGCAACATCCTCGTATCTCGGCAGAAGCGTGCCGAGGCCCAGCGCACGATCAACGAGACGCTGAGCAACATCAACTCATCGTCGGCCTTCGACACGTTCGAGCGGATGTCGGATCGCGTGACGCAGCTCGAGGCCGAGGCCGAAGCCGCGTCCGAACTCGGCGTGCTGCCGGAAGCCACGCTGGAGTCCCAGTTCAGGGCGCTCGAAGCTAGTTCGTCGGTCGACGACGGCTTGTCGGAGCTCAAAGAAAAAATGGCGCTTCAGGCAGCGGAGAAGGAGCGCAAGGCGCTTGGTAGCGCGGCGCCCTCGCCTGGTGCGGAGGGAGCCGGGGACCCAGGCGCAACGGCGACTCCGTCCACGGACAAAGCAAGCGCAGCGAACGACGAAGTCGACGCGGCGGTTCAAGAAGCGGCAATCGACTCGCAGCTCGAGGCGCTGAAGAAGAAGCTCATCGACGCCTAGAGACTACCTGGGCGGACAAACCACCGTGCGGCGCTGTCGCACGGCACCTACGGGTCGGAGGCGCGCACAAATTGGTCTTGGTGTGTTTGGCCCTTGACCCGACCCACCGAGCCGCGGTTTCGTCGCCGGGGTGAGCCCGACCATCCACGCAACTGAGCTCGCCGACGAGTTCTCTGCAAGAACCTGGGCGCGTGGCCGACGGTACTTCGAGACGGGTCGCGTCCGGGACGTATCCGGGGACGCCTCGGGGTGGGAGGCACAAGTGCAGGGGACACGCCGCAGTCCCTACAGCGTGTGGATCGTCGTTGTCGAAGAGGATGGTCAAGCCTGGCTCGACGGTGCGTGCTCGTGCCCGCTCACGATCTTGTGCAAGCACATGGCGGCACTGCTGCTCGCAGCCCGGGCAGCACATCGAGACGGCGCGGGAACCGACCCCTCGGAACCCGAGCGTGGGCCCTCGCTGACGGAGGCGGCCGACTTGCGTGAGTGGGTGGCGCAGCTCGAGCGGGTGCGGGAGTCACCTCCCACAAGGCCTGTCACGGGCGCCAGTCCGGCCGCTCAGTTGATCTACGTGCTACTGCTACAGGGGCCAGGGCGCGCGACGGTGTCGGACCTGATGGTCGAGACGTGGACGGCCCGCCGGCTCAAGCGCGGCGGGTTGGGCAAGTGTCGTCGCTATACGCTTGGGGACGCCTTCGGAGTCAGCAGCCGCACGCCCGCATACGTCACGAACGCTGATCGGTTGCTTTGGTTCCGGCTCACGCAACTCGGGGGCGCCTATTCGGCCTTCTCCCGCGATAGCGAGGGGACCGCGCTCTTTCGAGATCTCGTCGCCACGGGCCGCTGCTATTTCGCGAACGCCAAAGGACTCGCTCTCCGGTACGGCTCGGCTCGGTCGGCTCGCGTCGTGTGGGAGCTCGACGGGACCGGACGCCAGCGTGCCCGCGTGCACACGGCGGAGTCGCGTGTCGAGGTCGTGCTTCCACTCGAC
>JAESSZ010000009.1 GCA_016763875.1 Nannocystaceae bacterium | reverse complement strand
GGACCGGTCTCCTCGACGTCGTACGTGCCGTCGAGCAGCACGAGGCTGCTGCCCGGAGACAGGCTTGAGACCGCCCGCGCAAACGTGCCCCAAGGCGCTTCACGGGTACCAGCATTGCTGTCGTCGCCGTCGGGGCCGATGTACACGCAGTCGGCGATCACGTTGGGGTTGTCGTCATCGCAGTCGGGCGCGTCGCAGGCCCCGCCCACTCCCGCGCCGTCCCCGTCCAGATCGATACAGCTCGGCTGCTGCCCTGACGAAGCCTCAGAATCCGCGTCCGTCGAACCTTCACCGCTACCGTCCCCGGCGGTGCCTGCCACGGTCAGACCACCGGATGTGCCCCCCGGATCGGGCTCGACGCACTGATGTGCGAGGTCAGACGGCGCGTGCTCGCTGTAGCGGTAATCACCCGGGCAGTCTGGGTCGGGGAAACTACAGAACCCGACCGCTTCGCATCGACCCGACAAGCCGTTGAGCACGCAATCGCTGGCATCGCTGCATTCGAAAACGCTGAATCGCACGCATGCCATGAGCGACACCGCGGCCAGTCCCCAGATCGTCGCTCGCATTGCCCCGCGCACTATTGTACAGGATCTGCAGCGGAGAAGTGATGGTTCCCAACGATGACGAGTTGTTTGCCGCATGGCGGGCCGGCGACACGCGCGCTGGCGACGTTCTCGTTCGGCGGCACTACCAAAGCGTCTTGCGGTTCTTCGAATACCGGACCGGGCAAGCCGCCGAGGATCTCGCGCAGCGCACCCTTGCCGGCTGCGCCGAAGGACTCGCGCGTTTTCGGGGTGAGGGTACTTTTCGCGCATATCTGTTCGGGATTGCCCGGAATCAACTGTTGAACTTCCAGCGCGCTCGAATGACTGCGGACGACCTCTCCCGCCTCGATGCCCCGGAACAACCCTGGGCTCGCACGTGGCTGAGCACCATTGTGGCCCGCCGTGACGAGCAGCGACTCTTGCTTCAGGCGCTGGTCGCGATCCCTGAGGTGCTTCAGACCGCTCTGGTGCTGTTTTATTGGGAGGGTCTCAAGGCACGCGACATCGCGGTGGCGCTTGAGTGCCCCACGAGCACCGTCACCACCCGGCTTGCACGCGCACGTGAGGTATTGCGCGAAAAGGTGGACGAGTTCTCCGGTTCCGGCAGCGCGCGCGACCGGCTGGTGAGCGACATTGACGCGTGGTTGCGATCTCTGGCGGCGGCCCCATCGGATTGAGCCGCGGGGTCATCCACCGGTATCCTGCGGCGAGCCCAACGTGGACTTCCCTTCTCTCTTGATCTGGTTTGCGCTGGCTGTCGCGCCCGGCCCCGACGGCGTCGACGAAGCGATTGCGGTCGCCCAGGGTTACGCCGCGGCCGGCGACTTCGATCGCGCGCTGGCGACGGTCCGCGAAGAACGAAAGCGCTCCGACGATCCGGCCCTTGTTTTTGTCGAGGCACAGTTGCTCCGCCTCAACGGTGACTGCCTCACCGCCCTGGCCCGCTACCAAGAGTTCCTCGCATCCGGTCCCCCTGCAGAAGACAGGATCGCCGCCGAGACCAACGTCAAAGCCTGCGAGCAAGAGCTTCCGCGAACCGAACCGAAACCGGCGCCCGTCCTTCCTGCGCCCGAGCCAAGCCCGGAGACGACGCCGGTTGCTCCGGAGCCCGCAACCGTCGAACCGCACGACAACCCCGATGCGCCTGCCAAGCGCGACGCAGTGGGAATCGCCCTGTGGACCTCCGGTGGTGTGCTGCTCGCAACGGGCGCTGGGCTGTACGGCGGTGCCTGGGCACAGCGCAGTAACAGCGACCGAGGGTCCCCAAATCTCGACGAGTATCTGGCCAACGAGCGCCAAGCACGTACGCTCAGCGGGATCGGCATAGCCGCCATGTCCGTGGGGGCGGGCGTGTTGATCACCGCCCTGGTGCGACACGTGCTCACGCGTCGAGGGGGCAGAGCGCGGCAGACCGCCGTGTTATCGTCGTTGGGTCGCACTCGCGACATACGGCGATGACCACGAACGTCGACGACGGCCTCGAAGAAGCCAGCCTCATCGGGCGGCATCTGGGCCGATACACCTGCGTCCGGGAGCTGGGCGCGGGCGGGATGGCGGTTGTCTACCTGGCGCGCCGAACCGGCGCTAAGGGCTTTACCAAGGTCTTTGCGCTCAAACGGATCAAACAAAAGTACGCCGCGGACTCCAACTTCACGCGCATGTTCATGCGTGAGGCCAACCTCTCGGCATCGCTGGACCACCCCAACATCGCGCAGGTCATCGACTTCGGACAAGACGGGCGTGAGTACTTTCTGGTGATGGAGTACGTCCACGGCCCGGACCTTCGCCAGTTGTTACGCGCAAGCAAGGGCGGTCGGCTCCCTCTGCCCTGCGCACTCCTGGTGTTGACCCGGTTGTGTGCGGCCCTCCACTACGCACACGAGAAGACCAAGCCCGACGGCAGCGCGCTGGGCCTGGTCCACCGCGATGTTTCGCCAACAAACGTCCTGCTGAGCATGGACGGTGCGATCAAACTGACCGACTTCGGGATCGCGAAGGGTTTTGGCGACGCCTCTGGAACGTCGTCGGGCCTCCTTGTCGGCAAACCAGGATACATGTCACCGGAGCAGGTTCGTTGCGAAACCCTCAACCGACGCAGCGACGTGTTCTCGCTCGGCATTCTTCTGTACGAAACGACGACCGGGCACCGATGTTTCTTTGGCGACAACGTGTTCGCCGTGCTCAACGCGACTCAACGCGCGAGCTTCGTCGCTCCCTCCGAGCGCGACTCCGAGTACCCACCCGTACTGGAGGCGATCGTTAACAAGGCGCTCGCCGCCGATGCCAACGAGCGCTACGCCTCCGCGCGGGAACTGCAGTTGGCGCTCGAGGAGTTCGCACTGGACCAGCGGATCCGGGTGTCGGACACAGCGTTGTGTGACTACCTTGCCCACGCCGACATAGAACTTCAGGACCCCAACACCCTTGACCTGGCAGGGACACCGTCGGGCACCGACGTGCACGACGCTGGAGGCACTGCGTTCATGCTCTCGGGCGGGGTCGCGGCCGAGACACTGACGCCCGCCGGTCGGGCGAACAAGGCCTCAAGCAAGTTGGGCTACTGGGTGGCCGGCGCGGTGCTGCTCGTCGGTGCCGGGGTCGGCATCAACAGTTACGACTCGCCCGCGACTGCGGAGATCAAACCGGAGACCGCAAGCACGCCGCCTCGGGCGACACCCGTAAACGCTCCCCCGACCGCCACACCGCTGCCAACAGTGCCAGCACCCCAACACGCAGCACCGGTCGTGGTCGCCGCTGAGCCGGAGCCCAAACCCGAGCCCAGAT
>JAESSZ010000084.1 GCA_016763875.1 Nannocystaceae bacterium | reverse complement strand
TGCGCGGTGGCGGCGGCGCGGCCTCGGCCGCAGTGCGTTTCTAGTGACCGACCCTCGCACGCTGATCGAGGCGCGGCTCTCCCGAGAACAGGGCGCGCCGCCAACCCGCGACACTCCGTTTTGCCTGCTGTACCCCAGCCCCTACCGGGTTGGGATGTCCAGTCTCGGCTTCCAGACGCTGTACCGGATCCTCAACGCCGACGGCGTCGGTGCACATCGGGCGTTCCTGCCCGACGAGTGGGAACCGGCGGCGCTGCCTTGGCCTGCGCCACGCCAGGCGATCCTGGCCTACGAGAGCGGCCGACCGATCTCCGACTACCGGGTGCTTGGGCTGTCGGTCGCCTACGAACTTGAGGTCACTGGCATCATCCGAGTCCTGGAGGGCGCGGGAATTCCCGTGCTCGCAGCAGACCGCGGTCCGCGGGATCCGATCATTCTTGCTGGCGGACCGCTGACCGACAGCAACCCTTCCGTGGTGCTGCCGTTCGTCGACCTCCTGATCTGTGGCGAAGCTGAGGTGGAGCTTCCGCTGGCTCTCGACCGGATCTTGGGCGCATCGACGCGTGAAGCGGGACTCGTGGCCGCAGCAACCTCACCGCACACCTGCCTCGGCGAGGTGCGACCTGGCTTGTTTGAGCCGATCCCGTTGCCGGCCTCGGCGCCGCTCTCGGTCATCCCCGCCCGGTCCAGCATCGTAACGCCCGACACGGAGCTGTCGGACATGTTTCTCATTGAGCCCGAGCGAGGGTGCTCTCGGGGATGCACCTTTTGTGTCATGCGGGGCGAGAGCACGGGCGGCATGCGCCTCTTCGACCCAGAACTTCTGATGCCGATGATCCCGGAGTACGCGACGCGGGTTGGACTCGTCGGCGCGGCGGTCACCGATCATCCGAAGCTGGAGTCGCTGGTCGACGCTATCGTGTCCACGGGGCGCGGCGTTGGGATCTCGAGTCTGCGCGCAGATCGGCTCACCCCACGGTTGCTCGACAACCTCTCGCGCGGTGGCTACCGACAGATCACCGTGGCCTCGGACGGGATCAGCGAACGCCAACGCCTTGCCCTGAAGCGAAAGATCACCGCCGACGACCTTCGCCGTGCGGCCCGCATGGTCGGAGAACATCGGGCACTGCGCGGTTTGAAGGTCTATCAAATGATCGGCGCACCAGGGGAGACCGAAGACGACGTCGACGAGCTGATCGAGATGTCCCAGGAACTAGCGTCCCTGGTCCCGCTCACGCTGACGTTTTCGACCTTTGTGGCCAAGCAGCGCACGCCGCTGGATGGTCAGCCGTTCCTCGGTGTGAAAGCAGCGGGGCGTCGGCTCGCCAAGATCCGCAAGGCGTTGCACCACACGATCAAGATCCGGCCCCAGTCACCCCGCTGGGCGCATATCGAGTACATGGTGGCGCAGCGCGGACCGGAAGCCGGACATGCCGCGCTGGAAGCGGTGCATGCGGGTGGCCGCTACGCCGATTGGGTGCGTGCCTTCGCTGCACTGGGTCCGAACGAACGCCCCCTTGTGTTTGGTGACGAGGCGCGCCGCGCCGCCCGTAAGGGCCGCGCCGCGAAGCGACGACAGTTGCCCACCGTATAAGCGATTCGTGCGAGTGGGCCTTACGGCGCGGCGCCTTGGCCCAGCACCGCGCGCATGCGGGCGTGATGCCCCTCGATCCGTCCGACCGTCGCGCGATGTCGTGGATTGAGTTGGCGTTTGGCCGCCACCATGCGCTGGGGCGCGGCCACCAATGCCGCGTCGCTGCGAACCTGCATGGCAGACAACCACAGATGAGCCACGGCACCGCCGCCGAGCAGCGCAGCGAGACCAAGATTGACCCGAGCGCTGCGCGTGGCCAGCCGAAGACCACTGCCGAGACGGTAACCCACGACCGCCAGCGGTAGGGTCACGACGGCAGAGATCACCAGCGGCACGCTGAGCGGGACGGCTCGAGCCTGGAGTGCCGCCGACCACGCCTGATGACGAAGGGGAAGCTGCATGAGCTCGCCCAGTGCCGACATCGAACCGATGAGCGCGCCTGTCGTACGATCGGGACTCAAAAAGGCCGCGGCGTGCAGTAACGCTGTGGGCAGACTCAGCAGGAGTGTGCCCGCCAGCAGCGGCTTGCCCCACTTGGCGGTGCTTCCGGCGCGAACCAGGCTAAGGGTGGCGGGCAGCAGCAAAGGCACCACGTCCACGAGCTTCCGCGCGGCGAACCCGGTGCCGCCCGCCCAGGTTCGTGTGCCCAAGACCGACTCGACATCGATCGGGCGCATCCCTGAATCCAGCCAGATCTGGTGCGCCAGCAGCAGCGCGATGACGATCGCACCACGTTCGTTGCGCCTCGCCGCGCGTGCGACCGCAGCCGCGGCGACGATCGCCACTGGACACCACAGCAGCAACCCGTGGTGCGGAGAAACGAGGAAGTACTCAAGGTGGAGCGTGACCTCTCCTGCGTAATCGCTGAGGTCCGCGCCGTAGATCCACAGCTGCGTCCGTAGGTGTAGCGCGGGCCATAGCGCTAGCCCTGCCACCGCGACGAGCAGGCGCCGGGCTCGGCCCTCGCCCGACCACGCGTCGTGCACAACCAGCAGCGCCAGCGGAGCGAGCTGCGGTCGCACGGTCGCAGCGAGTCCAGCCAGCAACGCCAGGAGCAGCGTGCGTGCCCATGGTCGATCCGCTGCGATGTCCGTTCGCATCCACACGCGCACGAGCGCAAGCACGGACGCCGCGCCCCACAGATGCGGCCGCAGCGGGGCCTCCACGGTGTAGTACAGCAGCGGGGTCCCGAGTGCGAACACCATCGCCACGGCAGTGCCGACTGCGAGCTTTTGGCGCGGGCTTCCCTGGGTCGCACGTGCGGCCTGCCTTCCGATCACCGCCAGCACACCGCCGAGCACCAGACACGCCCACGCGCGCAACCCCAAAACCGGAATGACACCCAGCGTGCTCGCATCGCCCACGCCGAGCATCGCCAGCACGTGACCGGCGCTGAGCCCGAGCGCATACCCGGGCAGCTGCAGCCATGTCGCTCCCGCCGGCCAATGGTTGGACACCACCCCTTCCCCGGTCACGAACGCGAACAACGGCGACATGTTCAGCCGCGCATACTCGTTGTCGTACAGGAGATCGCCGTCGACGAAGTAGGCGTGCAGGTGCGCCAGCATGCCCGCCGAATCGGCTTGGTCACGCGGAATGTTGCCCCACGGAGCGCACAGGGCAAGACCGACGATGACGATGGCAAACCACAGCAGGGTCTTGCCCCTTGTGCCGGCTGCCGAACCGGCCATCGGCTCCCTGTCCGTCTGCGCGAATAACGACCCGCCATCGCGCGTATGGTTGTCGGTCGCCGTGGTGGCGATGTTAGCGTGATGACCGTGGCCGCGCTGCCCGCACTACTTGCTCTCAACACCTTCTCTGCGTTGCAGGGGGTTGAAACGTGGGGTGAACACCCCACCGCTATCGACCCCGTCGAGGTCGGCGACTCCGAGGTGCGCTTCGTGGCGGCCAAGTGGGGCGAGACCGTCGTCCGCGGGCGCCCCTGGGTGCCCTACAAACGCGTGGCGACGATCTCTAAAGGCACACGTCTGCGCGTGCGCGGGGTCATTGCCAGCCGCGACAAGCAGGGTTGCCACGGCAAAGACTGGTTCGCGGTTTTTCCGTTTGGCTACGTTTGCTCTGAACAGGTCCGCGAAACCGACAAGGCACCGGTCCCCGGCCCCGCGTTGCCAGTCGCCGCGGGCCTGCGACTGCCCCACAGCTACGCCGTTGTGCGGCAGCCCGATACGCCGATGTACGACAGCGTCGAGGACGCCGAGGCGGGTATCGTGGCCCGTCGGCTCACCAAAGGCATGACGTTGGTCGGCACGACGGCGCTGGACATCGCTGGCGAGAGTTACCTGCGCACGCGCGACGGCAAGATCGTGCCGAAGTACGGCGTGTCGTGGATGGGCCAGGGTTCTGATTGGCAGGGGGTCTATCTCGACGTCGAGGAAACCGGCCCAGTGGTCGCATGGACTCGGAACAAGAAGACACCGGTGCGCAGCGAGCCCTCACGTGGGGCGGCGGTTGTACGCACGCTGGGCTTGCGCAAGCGCGTCCCGTTGATTGCGCCCAATACGGTCGGTCTACGGCCACTATGGTGGCAGATCGGCGAGGGGGAGTGGATCGAGGCGGACAAGCTCAACGAGCTCCACATCATCGAGCCGCCACCCGGTGTGCTTACCGATTTTCGTACCACCAAGACCGGCAATGACCAGTGGATCGACGTCGATGTCGGCGAGCAAGTGCTGGTGGCATACCGCGGCGTCACCCCGGTCTATGCGACGTTGATCTCGAGCGGGCGGGGCTCACCAACGCCGCTGGGCAACTACCCCATCTGGGCCAAGGTCGCGAGCATGGACATGTCCAGCCAGGACTACGAAGACAAGGCGTACATGGTCCAGGGCGTGCCGTGGGTGCTGTTGTTTCAGGGGCACAACGCGTTGCACGGCGCGTACTGGCACAACCGTTTCGGGAACAGAAAGAGCCACGGTTGCGTCAACTTGGCCCCGTACGACGCGCGCTGGGTGTTCGAATGGGCGGGACCCATGTTGCCGCGGGGCTGGACGGGATACCTGCCCTCCGATCTCGACCGTAGTGTCGTCGTCCACGTCCGCGACAGCAGCAAGGGCGTGGGCGCGACCTTTACGCAGCAGCGTAAGCGGGGCCCTCCCGACCGCGAAGCCGAGCGGCGCAAAAGCGATGCGGCGCAGAAACGGCGCGCGATGGCCGACGCCCGCGACGCGGCGCTGGACGCGTTGGACCGCCCGACCGAGCCCGATCAAACCGAGCCCGCACAGCGGCCGCCCAAGCTCAATCCGGTGCGTCCCCCACCCCCGCCAAAGATTCGCTAACGGGCTCACCCCCTGGCCCTGGCCCGGCGCGTGGCGATCCGGC
>JAESSZ010000838.1 GCA_016763875.1 Nannocystaceae bacterium | reverse complement strand
CGCGCGGCCTGCAGGGCGTACCGTGTGACGGTGCCGCCCGTCTTGGTGCCGTACGGCAGCCGAGCCGTGTCGCCGAGATAGACGAAGCGCTCGTCCGGCAGCCGCTGCCGCAATGCCGCGAGCACGGTCAAGCCACCGACGCCGGAGTCGAACACGCCGATCGGTGCGCGCCGCGAGTTCACCGTCGCACGAGCAGGTTCTTAGCGATGACCAAACGCTGGATCTGCGACGTCCCTTCGTAGATCTGCATGAGCTTGGCGTCTCGCATGAGTTTCTCGACCGGATACTCCTTGGTGTACCCGTAACCACCGAACACCTGGACGGCGTCGGTGGTGCACTTCATCGCGAGATCGGCGCCCATCGCTTTGGCAATGGCCGACGTGCTCGTGCGACGAACACCGTTGTCGACCTCCCACGCGGCCTTGCTGTAGAGCAGTTTCACGGTCTCGTACGCCATGCCCATCTCGGCGATCATGAACTGGATAGCCTGGTGCTGTGCGATGGGAACGCCAAACGTCTTGCGCTCGTTGGCGTACTCAACCGACTCGTCCAGCGCGCGACGGATGATGCCGTGCACTGCGCGGCGATCATCGGACGCGACTTGTCGAAGGTCTCCATGGCGACGGCAAACCCGCGGCCAGGCTCGCCCAGGATGTTGTCCTTGGTGAGTCGGACGTCTTCAAACGTGACGTCAACCGTGTTGCTCGCGCGCTGGCCTAGCTTGTTCTCTTTTTTACCGACCGTGATCCCTGGCGTGTCTCGCGGCAGAACAAAGGCCGTGATGCCCTTGTGCCGTAGTTCCGGGTCGATGGTCGCAAATCCCGTATAGAAGCTGGCGTACGCCCCGTTGGTGATCCAACGTTTCTGGCCGTTGAGCACCCAGCCGTCGCCGTCCTTGGTGAGACGCGAACGCATGCCAGCGACGTCGGAACCCGCTTCCGGCTCGCTGCAGCAGTACGACGCAAACACGAACTCGCTCGTGAGCCAGTTGAGGTACTTGTCCTTCTGCGCGTCCGTGCCCGCGATCATCAGCGGCAACATCGACAAGTGGTTGCACACCATCGACGTGGCCATGCCCGCGCACCCGTAGGCGATCTCCTCGGCAATGAGGCAGCCCTCGAGCGTCGAGAGGCCCAGTCCCCCGTACGCGTCCGGCACCTCGACGTTCATCAAGCCCAGCTCCCACGCCGCGCGGAACACCTTGTCGGGATGTTCGCCTTTCTCGTCGTACTCGCCGGCAACCGGGATGATGTGCTCGGCGGCGAACTTCCGCGCGCCTTCGACGAGCGCCGCCTGCTCTTCGGTGTAGCTGGGATCGAACATACAAGGCGGGTTCTAGCAGGGATTGGGCGCCTGTATGGACGCCGCGCCTACTGGTCCGCGTCGCGTTCGGCGGCGCGCCGCGCCCGTCGGCCGCACGCCGTGTGTCCTTGTCCTCGGCCTCGGTTTTAGCCATCTCGGCCGCATGCCCGCCAAGCAGGTATCCGATGACCGCCCCCACGAGCAACAAGCCGGGGATGTAGACGAAATGGGCGAGGGACATTCAACCGCTACCGCACGCGTTCGAGTTTCCGGTTGAGCGCCGAGATGTCGTCCGCCAAACGCTGGGAGCGTCGCCACAGGAAGATCCCATAGGCGCAAAAAAGCGCCCAGATGACGCCATACGCCCAAACGATGTGGCTGTAGTCCGAGGCCGTCTTGTCCGCCGCGACCGCTTCGCACGCGCGCTGGCACTCGATCGTCTCGCGATCGCGGCCTTCCACTTTTTCGTAGTCACCCGCGCCTGCCGCCGGTGCTGCCTCGTTCGCGCCCGCACCCGGGGTCGGCGCTGCCAAGAGAATCGTCGCGTCGTTCATTGCCACTATTCCTCGTCCTTGCTGGCGTCTTTGTCAGCGTCTTTGCCGTCGTCTTTGTCGGCGTCTTTGCCGTCGTCTTTGGCCGTCATCGACCGCACGACATCGTCGATGCGCACCCAGCCCTCGTCTAGTGAGATCTCCGCGACTTCCTGCCGGATCCGGGTCAGCATGAGCCCCAGCGACATCGCAAGCAGAGCGGCCAAACACGGCCACAGCGTGGCCCACATCTCCGGCGGTAGGGTGCCAACGACATTGTTGTCTGGGTGGGTCGTTTTCCAGATCTTGACCGCGTAGTAGATGATCGGCACATCGATGGCGCCGAAAATCGCCAAGGCCGCGGCCAACCGTTCCGAGCCCGCCGCACCATAGTGGCGAACGAGCACGTAGGCGGCGAAGATAAGCCACAGCAGTCCGGTGGAGACCTGGCGCGCGTCCCACGTCCACGCCTTACCCCACGTCGCATGCCCCCAGATGGGGCCAGTGATGAGCACGCCCAACCCGGCGACCAATACGATCTCCGCCGCTGCGATCGCCGTAGCCTCTGCACGCGAGGACTGACGCCGCAGCTGGATGGCGGCCGCAATGCCGCACACCACCCCCATCAGCATCATGATCCAAGCGAGCGGCACGTGGAAGTAGAAGATCTTCTGCACCGTGCCCATCTGGCGCTCCATAGGCGTCGAGAAGAAGACACGCTGTACGCAATACGGAAACGTACCCGCGCCGAATGCAAACAGAACTAGGGGAAGCGTTCGTCCCACGTCAGGTTCTCCTTCCTGCGGACCGCTTGCGACGACTCGAGCCGCCCGCAGTGCCCACCAAAACCGATTCAAACAACCAAGCGCTGACCACCAACTGCAGGATGTCCAGCGCAACGAGTTGTGACAAGTACCCCTCGAAACCGGGATGGCCATCGAGCAGGGTACGGGTCGAGACAAGCGCGAACATCAGAGCCGGACTCGTCAGAGGGTACAAGATGACGGACAGCAGGACGTTCTTTCCGCCTGAAGTCGAAAGCCCCGCGGCAAAGAGTGTCCCGATCGTCGCGTAGGCGGCACAGCCGAGAAACACCAACGAAAAGGTCGCGAGTGGCCGCTCGGCAAACGGGGCGGCCGCGTCGAACATGAGCACCAGGCCCGGCACCAAGATCGCGCAGCAACCCAGGAGTACCGCCAGCGTGACGCCGGCCTTGGCCAGATAGATCGCCAGGCGATGCACTGGCGCAGCTAGCAGCGCCCGTAGCGTGTCGGCCTCACGTTCGCGGTCGAAGATCCGCGTCAGGGTCAGCGAGCCCACGAAAGCGACCGCCAGCCACAAGATGCCCGGAACCGCCATGGGCTGCGCATACCGGCCCAGCGTCGAAAACGACAAGCCGAACATCACCAGGACAACCAACGTGAAGAAGCCGGCCGTCGCCACCAACTCGAAGTCCCGCATCTCCTGGCGAAGATCATTGCGGGCCAACAGCCAGGTCTGACGTGCGAGCGAGCGCAGCGATGTCGTTGCTGCGGGGGGCTGAGGCATCAGGCAGACACCGCGGCCGTCGAGGAAGCACTGGGCCCGGGCGACCTCGCCGAAAACAGGCCCAATCCCTGAACCGCAGCGCGGTACCGCAGCCGCTCGGGATCGTCGGACTCAAGCGCGGCTGCGTCGATGAGACGACCGCCCTCTAGCAGCACCACACGATCAGTGACCTCGATAATGGCGTCGGTGTCATGCGAAGACAGCAGGACCGCCAGACCACGGGCTCGCTCCTCGGCAAGCACCTCCGCCAACAAGCGCCGCCCGGGACGGTCGAGCGAGGTAAACGGCTCGTCCAACAGCAATAGCTCGGGCCGTCCCGCGAGTGCACGTGCGAGCGCCAAACGCTGCATCATGCCGCGCGAGAACGTCCCCACCATACGATCGGCGGCGTGCGACAGGCCGAGGCGTTCGAGCAACGGACCACCATCGATCCACGGGGCGTCGGCCGCACAGCGGAGCTCGGCGAACAACTTGAGGTTCTCCCGCGCCGTGAGTCCTCCGTACAGCTGGGTCGTGTGGGTCACGAATGCGAGACGGCGGCGATGCTCCATCTCGACCGTTGGTGATGGCCGCCCGCCGAAGCACCGCTCGCCCTCGGACTGCGGCAGCAACCCGGCGACGATCGACAACAGTGTCGTCTTCCCGGAACCGTTGGCGCCGACAAGCCCGACAATCTCGCCAGCAACAACCTCAAGGTCGACCGCCCGTAGAACCGCCAGTCGGCCGAAGCGCTTACCAACCCCGTGCAGGGCGAGCGGCGTAATCGCGCCCCCCTGCCCCGCCTCGCCGCTCATGCCCCGTCTCCAGGAGCATCGGCGCGAGCATCATCGTCACGGGCATCATCGTCACGGGCATCATCGTCACGGGCATCATCGTCACGGGCATCATCGCCAACCGGCACGTCTTTCTCCACGGCCGCGGCGCTGAGGCCCTGCAGCGCATCGAGCTTGCGGTAGATCCGGTCGAGCGCTGCGACCACACGCTCGTGACGGACCCCTGCCTTTTCGGTCCGCAGCAGCGTGACAAGAGCGTCGCGTTGGACCACGAGACGCTGTGCCGCGGACCGTCCCGGGCTCATGACCAATACGGCGAAGGCGATCATCGCGAGTATCGAGCCCAGGATCATCCCCACCAGACGAAACATAGGATTCCGAATCGGGAGCCCTTCCACCGAAAACACAATCGGCGTGGTCGCAGGATCCAGTTCCCACAACTCGACCTCGGCGTCCGGCGGCTCTCGCTCCGACCGCGTCTGGTTGTCGGCGTTCAACGAGTACGCTTTGTTGAGAATGACGCCGGACTGCAAAACCTCGAACGGCGGTGTCCAGTCGATCTCGATCTCGCCGCTATGCGAGGCCACCCAGGCCAGCGAGAGATGCGTGGGTTCACCGGGAGGAATCGGGCGGGACAGCGTCGCGTACGGCGCTTTGCCCTCGTGATCCAACCAAGGCTCCGCCGGTCGCAAAACCGTCACGCTCTTGGCCCCCTCGGGCGCAGAGATCTGCATGCCACCCGGAACCCAAAACGCCTTGTCGCCGCGCACCACGACTTCGAAGATCCGGTAGACCTGCGCCATGTCGTTTTCCCCGCCGCGGATCTCGAACTGGACAGCTGACTTGACCGCCGCGGGGTCCTGCGTCGTCTCAAATACGCGCAGGTCGACCGCAATGCCCCCCTCCTTGTCCATCTGAAAGAACCCGCTGCGGTAGGGCCCTTGGTCGTACAGCACGCGAACGGAATAAAAAGCGTCGGACCGAACCGTGACATCGGTCAGGGTCGCAATGCCCACGCGATTGGTCGTGCCGGGAAACTTCACCTCGGTTTGGCTCGCATCGCGCATCACCACCGTGACTTGCTGACCGGCCACCGGCTGGTCCTTGCCGTCGATGATGCGCACCCGCACCGTTCCCTTGGCTAGCGATGGCACGCTGCGCGGTCCGGGCACACGACGACGCTTCTGCTGGGCCTGCGCGTGGGGGTCGGCCACGGGTGCCTCGGCCAGCCGTCCCTTTGCGAGGACGACGGCCATCCCTTTGCCGGCGATGAGGTCGAACGCCTCCGAGCGTCGGACCGGATCGCCGTCGCTTAGTTGAGCCTCGGCGACGAACGTCGTGCCCTTAGGAAACTTGTCAAGGCCGGTAAACACGGCCTTGCCCTCGACGTCACTGGTCTTGGTCTCTCTGGACGGCTCACCCTGTGGCGGGCGAATGTGGAGCGTGAGTGCCACGCCTTGCACCGCCTGCTTGGCGCTCAGAT
>JAESSZ010000837.1 GCA_016763875.1 Nannocystaceae bacterium | reverse complement strand
GGTCCCTCCGCCTGAGGCTCCCGAGCGGCGGCGGCGTGTTGAGGGGCTACGAGCAACCCTGTCGGTGGCCGAGGCTTTGGAGCACGCCGGGAAGTTCGAAGAAGCAGCGCAGCAGCTCGCCGATATCGAGGATGCGATCCCCGCAACGAAGTACCTGCCACTCACGGCGGAGTACTTGCGCCTTGTTGGGCTCGTCGCGGACGATCGCGGCGACTCCAAGAGCGCGGAACAGACGCTGACCGACGCCGCGTGGACCGCTCAACGGGCGGGCCACGACTACGAGATGGCACGGTCGATGACGGACTTGGTCTATGTCATCGGCAACCACCTGGCGCGCACGGACGATGCGTTGTTGTGGGGCAAACATGCAGACGCCGCAGTCGAGCGGGTGGGCGATGAGTTCCTTCGCGCGCGATTGGCCAATCATATCGGCATGACACTTGATGTCGGCGCTCGCTACGAAGAGGCGCTCCAGTGGCTGGGAGACGCCGTTGGAAGATTCGAAAAACTCGGAGGTCCTGATGACTGGAACACGATCTCCGCCCGAGCCGCGTACGCGTCTGCGCTGGATAGTCTCGGTCGCTACGACGAGTCATCGCTTGAGCAGGCCGCTATCGTCGAGGCAACTCGGCGTACGCTGGGTCCAGATCACCCGGACTACGCCGTCACGCTGACCAATCAAGCGCTGTTTCAGATCCAGGTCGGGCAAGCAGTAGAGGCTATTGCGAGTCTCGAGACTGCCAGGAAGATCTTCGAACGCGTTCATGGAAAACAGCACCCGCACCTCGGCGCGGTTTGGACGAATCTAGCCGTCGCTCACCACGCGCGCGATGACTTCAGCGCCACGCGCGATGCGATGGAGCACGCACTGAAGATCAACGAAGCCACGCTGGGCCCCGAGCACCCGGATGTCGCCAACACCATCGGCAACCTCGGTTCTGTCAGCTTCCAGCTGGGCGATTTTCCTGCCGCCGAGGCCTACACCCGACGGTCCTTGAAACTGCTGACCGCCGCCATCGGATCAGACCACCCGGATGTCGGCGGTGCGTGGCTGCAGCTTGGCGTCGTCCTACGTGCCCAGGGACGCCTCGAGGCGGCCGTCGAAGCTGGCGAGCGTGGAGCGGCGGTCCTGCGGGCCAAACTACCCTCGGACCACGTCGAGTTGGGTCGCGCATGCGTGGCCCTGGCCCAGACTCACGCGGACGGCGAACAGTGGCCCCAGTCGCAGCGTTACGCACAGGAGGCGTTGACGATCTTCGAAGCGCATCCGGCCGTCATGCCGTGGAACCGCGGGAAAGCACGCTTCTTAGAAGCGACAGCGCGATGGGCCCAAGGCGAACGAGAGGCCGTTGTCGACGCGGTCCGCAAGGCTCGCGACGAGGTCGGCAGCGAGGACACGGCGGCTGGCGAGGCCATCGAAACCTGGCTGGCCGAGCACTAGAATTCGAAACCGACCTTGCCGTCTTGCACCCGCAGCCGAGCGTCGAACTTCTTGTTTGCTTTGGATACGAAGCCCTTGAGCATCTGCGTGCGACCACTGACCAGCAGCTTGGTGGCCATAGCCCGGGAGATCCGCTTGCCGGACATCGTCTTCCAGACCACGAAAGAACACCCCTGGCGCCAGCCGCTGCATGAGTAGGACTTGGGCTGGTCGACCACCGCGCTCCCGCAGCTCGGGCACGTCCCCAGTGACCCACCATCCGCGCCCGACTTGGGCAATGAGCCTGGTTTTCCAGAACTCTTTCGCTTGGCCTCATTGCCTGACCGCCCGCCTCGCCGCGATCCGTTTCCACTTGATGACTGGCTACCTGCGACAGGCACCGCCAGCGCCCGAACCGTGCCCGAGCGCGTCAGACAGAGCTGTTTGGGCACACCATTCACCTCTACCGGTGCCGCGAGCAACCGATGCTGCAGCAGTTCTCGAGCAATGTCCGTCGTAATCTGTGCACCCTCGAACGACTTCCACAGCACGTAGCGGCAGCCCGCCTGCCAGCGACTGCAGCCAAATCCACGCTTGCCTTCGATCACCGCCGCACCGCACCGTGGGCACTCGCCAAGCTGCGCCGCGTCGATGGCCCGCGAACCGCTCGCAGTGATTATCGCTCGAGTAAACGTCTCGACCTCAGCCATGAACACATCGGGACTGAGCCTTCCCGCCTCAATCTCCTTGAGCTTGGCCTCCCACTCGCCGGTCAGCTCAGCCGACTTGAGGATCGGGTCGCGTAACAGCGCCACCAGGTAGCGCCCCAGATCCGTCGCTCGCAGTGCCTTGTCTTCGCGCCGGATGTAGTCGCGTCGCAACAACGTTTCGATGATGGCCGCCCGCGTCGCGGGGGTCCCGAGTCCTCGCGCCTTGAGTGCCTCCTTGAGCTGCTCGTCGTCGACCAGGCGGCCCGCCGTCTCCATCGCGCCCAGCAGCGAGCTGTCGGTGAAGTGCTTGGGCGGCTGCGTTTGCCCGCTGTGGACTTCGGGTTGATGCGGCCCTTGCTCGCCACGCACAAAGGCCGGCAGCAGCTGGTGTGTCTTGGACTTGGGACCAGGTAGAACCGACGTGAACCCAGCCTTGACCACACGCACCCCCTTGGCACGGAGCCGAACGTCGGCCGCCGCCCCATCGACCGTCGTGAGTGCTTTTTCGCAGTCTGGGTAGAACGACGCGATCGTTCGCAGCGCGACAGCGTCGTAGATGCGGTCGTTGGTCGGACCGGGCCGCGTCGTGGGAATGATGGCGTGGTGGTCAGTGATCTTCGTATCGTCGAAGGTGCGCGCCGACATGCGAAGGCGAGACAGCTCCAGGCCTCCCACGGCCTCGGCGTACCGCTGCCCCAGCGCAGCCAGCAAGCCGGGCATCTCTTGTTTCATGCTCGCGGGCAGATGCCGGGAGTCCGTGCGCGGGTAGGTAATCGCCTTGCTCTCGTACAGCGCCTGCACCTGGCTCAGGGTTTGCGCCGCCGACATCCCGTACCGCACGTTCATATCGCGTTGCAGCGTGGTCAGGTCGTACAGCTGCGGAGGCTTGATGTGTTGTGTTCGCGTCTTGACCTCACCAATGACGAACGGCTCAGCGGCAATGCGCTCGGCGAGAGCGTCCGCCTCCGGTTTGGCCTCAAACCGCGCGCCCGTGCTGACGAACAACACATCGCGGTAGCGCGTGCGTAGCTCGAACCACGAGGTCGAAACAAACTCAACAATCTCATCGTCGCGCTCAGCGATGAGGGCGAGCACGGGTGTCTGCACGCGACCAACACTCCACAGCACCCCACCCTCACCGTGCCGCGCGGTATAGTTTCGGGTCGCGTTGAGACCCACCAACCAGTCCGCTTGGCTCCGACACCGCGCGGCCGCTGCCAGATAGTCGTACGCCTGGGCCGGTTTGAGACTGGCAAATGCGGCACCAATAGCCGAAGTCGTGAGCGAACTGAGCCACAACCGCTGAGTCGGCTTACCCTTGCAGCGGCTCATCTGCGCAATGTTGCGAAAGATGAGTTCGCCCTCGCGTCCGGCATCCGTCGCGCAGATGATCGTCGTGGCCTTGCGGAACAGAGAGGCCACGATTTTGTACTGG
>JAESSZ010000836.1 GCA_016763875.1 Nannocystaceae bacterium | reverse complement strand
GCACGATCATTCGCGTGAGCGCGGCGCCAATAATCTTGGGACGCAGCTCATCGAACTCGCGCACAACCTCGTGGGCAATATCGGTCGCTTCTTCGAGCGGCACCGCCGCACCATCGATACTAAGCGTCGCATCGACGAATCGGTTTTTTGCGCTTTCCAGCTCGGGATAGGTCAGCACCTTGAACATCCCGTACTCGAGCAGGGTGGTATCGCCCGTCACGAACGCACCCGCGAGGCCAACCGCCGCGCCGATCGGGATGCGCTTGGGGATCTTGAACGGCACGCGCCCCGTCTTGGCGATGACCAGAATCTCGGCGGCACGAGACTCCGGCGTCGTCCAGGCCGCGGTGCTCGAGACCGGCAACGAGGCCAGGGCGGACGTCGGCGGACTGGGGCGCTGAAGTGGAGGCGTGGTCGTGCCGCCCTCGCTGCTGTCGGGCTTGTCAGTCTGGTCCGTCTGGTCAGGGGAGTCGCTTGCCGCGTCGGTCTCGGCGACCGGAGGCGTCTCTGCCACGGTCGCAGCTGGCTCGGACTTGGTCTTGGTCTCCGGGACGGGCTTCGGCACGGGCTTTGCCGCACCGTTGCCTTCGTCGCGCGGCAGGTAGTCCTTGATGCGTTCCCCGCGAAAGGTCCCGATCTTCGCCAGACGCGCGATGGGTTGCGCCAGACTTCCGAAGTCGCGCTCTTGCAGGGCCTCTTCGTAGTAGCGCAGCGCCGTGTCAGCACGCCCGAGGCGCTCGTAGACGAACCCCGCCAAGTACGACCCGAATGCGCCGTGCTCGTGCTCGGGATCGTAGTCGGCAAAGTAGTTCCGCATCGTGGTGAAGCGCTTGGCCTCGACCTTCGCGCCACTCAGGTCGCCGCGCGCCAAATAGTTCACCATGTTGAGCGCGTTGATCGACAGTTTCTCGGTCGGCGTCGTCTTGTACTTCGTCGCGCTGTCGGAATAGATGTACTTGCCGATCTTGCCGGCCCCGTCGCGCGCCAGATCGAGAAACTCGAGTTTTTTCTCGGCGACCCCAAAGTCGCGCGCTGACAGCTCGTACAGGCCCATCGCCTGCAAGACCATCGCGCGCTCGAGCACCACCAACTCGAAGTTCTTCTTCCACTTGTCCGGCAGCGCCTCGGCCGAGCGCACCTTGAGCACCTTGTTGAAGTGCTTCACGCTGCCTTCGTAGTTGCCGCCACGCAACGCGTCGCGGGCCAACTCCGTTTTGTCGGAGTAGGTCGCGCACGAGACGGTACTCGCCAGGGAAAACCACGCGAGAACCCGTACGGCGCTCGCAAGTTTGGATCGATAGAGACGCACGTGGGGGTCCGAGGCTCAGCGAACGATGGCTTTGGTACGTTCGATGCTCTTCTGAAACTCGATGGCGCTGGTCTCGACCTCGATCACTTGCATGAAGAGCGAGTACTGCACCCGTCGCTCCTTATCGAAGCGTTCGTCGGTCGACTGCAGCTTGCCGGTCAAGTAGTAGTCGACCCCGATCTGACGGCCGATGGTCGCAGCCTCGGCGGCGTTGAACTCGACGCCCTGCTGAAGGTTGGCTTCGGCGATCATCTCGCCCTGACGCTCGCGGCTGATGACCTTGACCACACCGCTGTCGATGAGCCGCGTCTCAAGATCCGAGAGCAGCGTGAGCATCTGATCATCGAGGTGCTCCGAGGTATCGTTCTTGATCGGCCAAATGGCGACGATCGGCCGCTCACTGCTGGAGGACCAACGACCCCACAGAGGCGACGCCTGCAGTTTCACCACGGTCTCGTCCGCGAGATAGGCGATGTCTTTGCGGTCCAGTCCGGTACCCATCGCAGCTTCGTCGAGGTCGGGGTTGTCGGTGCCTGCGCCGCCACGCACCGCCTTGGGCTTGCAGCCGGGAGCGGCGAGCAGCGAGGCGGCGATGAGAGTGACAACGGCGAGGCGAGAAGAGGGCGTGGGTCGCTTCATGACAAGATTTCCGGGGGCAGACGTTGGCGGCGACGGGCCGCGACAAAGGGGAGTGTGGCGCGTCGCGGCGATTCGCACACAGTGACAGTACTCACAGAATCAAAGCGAGTGTTCCCACCGTATGGATGCGCTCGTACACATCGATGACCTCATCGACCGTCTCCGCATTCAACGTCAGCGTGATGCACACCTTCGCACCGTGACGGCTCGCACGCTCCGTGAACGACGCGCGCTCCTCGCCGACGACCACCACCGCGGCTGAACGGATCGCACCGCGGAAGTCGTCCGTGCCGGGCCCGAACGCCTTGACGATATACTCCCCGGGAAACACGTGGTTGGCGAGCAGTAGTTCGCGCGACGGCGCTTTGCTTCGCGGCTCGTCCATATCCTGAGCATGGCACGCCCTTGTCCAGGCCACCAAGTCCGATGCTTCCGAAATCCAAGATGCACACGCCCCCTCGCCGCCCCCGGATGTTCATGCGCGGAACTATCGGGACTGCCTTGGCGCTAGGCCTCGCCCTGAGCCCCGGTTGCGGTGACGCGACCGGAGGTCAGCCCGGTGGTCACGGCGGACAACGCGGCGGGCGCGGTGGCCCCGAAGCGAAGGCGCTCACCGTCAAAACGGTCACGCTGCGCGACGCCGAGATCCGACGCTTCTACCGCACCTCGGGAACACTCGCGGCCATTCGCTCGGCTGAGATCACGGCGGTTCAGCCCGCGATCATCCGGGACATCACGGTCGACGAAGGCGACACCGTCGTCGCCGGTCAGGTACTGGCGAAGCTCGACGGCAGAGAGCTCGGGCTACAGGCGGGCGTCGCCCAGGTGCAACTGGACAATTTGGAACGCGAGCTCACGCGCCTGGAATCGGCGAGGTCAGTCATCTCAGCCGAGGAGATTGCCCAGCAGCGCAACGCTGTCGACGAAGCGCGCGCCGCTCTGCGACTGTCCAAGCACCAGGCAAAGCGCACGACCGTCCGTGCACCATTCGACGGGATGATCGTCGCGCGGCACGTCGACGAGGGCAACCTCGCCACGACCGCAACCGCATTGTTCTCGCTCGCCGATACGTCGACCCTTGAGTTGTTCCTGCACCTACCTGAGCGTGATGCAGCCTCGGTCAAGATCGGCACCAGCGTGGAGATCACCCTCGTCGACGACGCGACGTTTACGGCCGAGATCGCTCGCCGGGCGCCCGTTGTTGACGCCACCACCGGCACCGTGAAGTTCACGGTGCGAACCTCCGAGTTCCCCGACAACGCGGTGCCCGGAGCGTTCGCTCGCGCACGTGTGCTCATCGACGAGCGCGAGGCGGCCCCGAGTTTGGCCTCGACCGCTATCTTCCGAGTCGACGGCGAACCACACGTTTTTGTGGTCGACGACGGCAAGGCGCGCCGCAGACCGGTCAAGGTTGGGCTCGAAGGCAGCGGACGGATCGAGATCATCGAGGGCCTGAACGAGACCGACATCGTCGTCGCCGAAGGCTCAGCGGGCGTCACCGAGGGCATGCCACTGCAGCCCGACCCCGAGCCAAAGCAGGGCCGGCAAACCGCCGCAAGGCCCGAAAAAACCACCGGGGCCTAGGGTTTGGGGCGTTTCATCGCAGCGACGGTCCTGCGGCCCGTGACCACCACGATGGTCACGGTGGCGATCGTCTTGTTTGGCCTTGTCGCCGCGACCCGCCTACCTGTCGAGCTGCTCCCCGATCTGTCGTACCCGACGATCACTGTCCGCACCGACTTCGAGGACGCCGGTCCCGCCGAAGTCGAGGAACTTGTCACCCGACCGATCGAAGAACGTGTCGGCGCCGTGCCCGGACTCGTACGCGTCGAGTCATCCTCGCGCGAAGGGGTTAGCGATGTCGTGTTGGACTTTCGCTGGGGCAATCCCATCGATCGCGCCATGGCCGACGTGCGCGAGAAGCTCGACCGCGTCCGGCTTCCCACCACCGCCCAGCGCCCCCGTGGTGCTCCGCTACGACCCCGCCGCCGAACCGATCCTAAGGCTCGCACTCACCGGCCCGATTCACGGCGACATCGCCGATGACGACCTCGCCGACTTGCGTAAGCATGCGGACAAGCTCATCAAGCGACAGCTTGAGAAAATCGCGGGGGTCGCCGCGGTCGAGATCCACGGCGGTCAAGAAGAAGAAGTCAGCGTCGAGGTCGACCCGAAGCGCATCGCTGCCCTCGGGCTGACAACCGACGATATCGCGGCCGCGATCCGCAACAGCAACGTCAACCGGGCGGGTGGCGCGGTGACGGAGAAGAACAACCGCTTCCTCATCCGCACCATGCACGAGGCCCGCACCGCGAAAGAGCTGGCGGCGACGGTCGTGCGGAGCGAAGGGGGCGCCGATCTGTTTTTGCGCGACGTCGCTGATGTGCGGCGGTCGGTCACCGAACGCGAAGAGATCGCCTTCGTCGACGGGGCCGAAGCTATCGAGCTGGCCGTGTATCGCGAGGGCGATGCCAACATCGTTGCGGTCGCGGCCGAAGTCGTTGCCGCCCTGCCGCACCTCAAACTGCCATCCGGACACGAGGTCGTCGTGCTTTCCAACCGCGCGCAGTTCATCGAGTCGGCAGTGCGCGAGGTCGAGGAGAACACCCTTATTGGGGGCGCCCTGGCGATCGTGGTGCTGCTTTTCTTCCTGCGCGACCTTCGCTCGACGCTGGTGATCGCGCTTGCCATCCCAATCTCGCTGCTCGCGACGTTCATTCCGCTCGCGGCACTCGACGTTTCCCTCAACGTCATGAGCCTGGGCGGGCTCGCGTTGGGCGTTGGCATGTTGGTGGACAACAGCATCGTTGTGCTCGAGTCCATCGCGCGTGTGCGCGAACGAGCCAGCGACAGCAGCACACCCGACAGGACACGGCGTGAAGCCGCCGTGCAGGGCGCCGCAGAGGTTGCTCCGTCGGTGCTTGCGTCTACGCTCACTACCGTCGCGGTGTTTTTCCCGTTGGCGTTTGTCGAGGGCGTGGCCGGCCAGCTGGTCCGCGACCTCGCGTTCGCGGTCAGCTTCTCCATTACCTCTTCGATGCTCCTAAGTCTGACCCTGGTCCCAGTGCTGCAAAGCCTGGGCGGGACCTCGGCCAAGACCGTAGCAGCGCCGCAACAACGATCACTGGCGGCCTACCTTGTCGCGGTTCCGGCATTGTTGGCGTGGCCGCTGGCCTTGGCGCTCCGCGTGGTCTCCTGGACGCTCGCGACCGCCGCCCGGCCCGCGACCGCCCTTTGGGATCTACTCGAGCGCCGCTACTCGGGCGTGCTGCGCATCGCGCTACGAGTCAGGGGCGTCGTCCTCATGCTCGCGGTCGGCGTGTGCGTCGTTTCGATCTCTTTGGTGCAAGAAACGCCGCGCACCCTGCTGCCGGAAGTCAGGCAAGGCGACTTTTTTGCTCAGGTACGACTGCCTCAGGGGGCTTCCCTGCAACGCACGGCGGCCGTGATGAAGTCGCTGGACCGTGCGCTGGAAGGCGATCCCGATATCGAGCGCCGATTCATGCGCGTCGGCAGCCTCACCCAGGCAGGCAGTGCGAGCGGCGATCTGGCGGGCGAGCATCTCGGCCAGATCGACGTGCGGCTGGTGCCGGGCGCGACGGCTAGGCAGCACGAAGTCGAACAGCGAGTCGCCGCAGTGTTGGCGTCGGCCTTGCGCGAAACCGAGGCATCGCTACGTCTCGATCGGCCCGCGCTGTTTTCCTTTGCCCCACCTATTGAGGTCCAAGTGTACGGCGAGGACGCAGCCCGAGTCACGACCGCCGTGCAACGTTTGCTGCCCGGACTCCGCGACGTCGAAGGTCTGACCGAAGTTGTCGCAGACAATCTCGACGGCCGGCCCGAGGTTCGGGTGCACTTCGATCGCGTGAAACTCGGGCGCCTCGGCATCGGCGTGGACCAGGCCTCGCTGGTGGTGCAGCGCGCGATCCAGGGCGAGGTAGTCAGCACGCTGTTCGCGGTCGACGATCAGCTCGATATTCGGGTCCGCCTGCCCCGCGTGGACCGTAGCGATGTCGCGGACGTATCGCGAATCCAAGTGGGCGTCGTCAACGGCGTTGCGGTCCTGCTGAGCCAGGTGGCCGAGGTCGAGCCAGGTCAGGGCCCAGCGGAGATCCGTCGGATCGACGGGCGTCGGGGGATCCGCATCGCGGCACGCACGGTCGGTGTCGACCTCGGAAGCGTCGCAGCAGCCGTGGGCGAAGTCGTGGCGGCCCACGCCGACGACGACCCCGAGGTCACAGCGGTGCTGGGTGGCCAGGCCGACGAAATGCAAGTCTCGCTGCGGAGCCTTGCGTTCACCGCGGCACTCTCGATTTTCTTGGTCTACGTGGTCATGGCTTCGAGTTTCGAGAGCCTGCTGCACCCGCTGATCATCCTGTTCACGGTTCCTCTGGCGCTGGCAGGGGTCTCGGTCGCGGTGGTTTGGGCCGCGATTCCAGTCTCGGCGATGGTCGGTATCGGGGTAATCGTTCTTGGCGGGATCGTCGTCAACAACGCGATTGTCCTGATCAATGCGATCAACGACCGCCGTGGACGGGGCATGGATGTACGGAGCGCGATCATAGAAGCGGGAAGCGTGCGCGTCCGGCCAATCCTGATGACCACGACGACCACGGTGCTGGGACTGCTCCCGATGGCGTTGGGTATCGGCGACGGGGCTGCCCTGCGCCAGCCACTGGCGGTCACGGTGATCGGCGGGCTCACCATGGCCACGCTGCTGACACTGCTCGTCATCCCTTGTGCCTACGCGCTGCTGCCCGGTGCGCTCCGTGACGCCTGGAAGAGCACGCCACCGCCGAAAACGCCGCCGGAAACCGGCGACGAGTAGATACCGCGCGATGCTGCCCCCACGCCTGCACGAGGTTGCGCGTCATGTCCTGCGCGGACGGCCCGTCGCCGACATTGGGACCGACCACGCACGGCTGCCCGTGTTCTTGGTTCGCGAGGGCATCGTGCCGTCCGCCATCGCAATCGACAACAAGGTCGGTCCGCTCGCGCACGCCCAGCGCACGATCACGGAACTCGAGTGCCCCGCGGTCGCGTTGCGACAGGGGGACGGTCTGCAGCCGTTGCAGACCGGTGAGGTCGACACCGTTGTGCTCGCTGGACTTGGCGGGGCCAAGATCATCAGCCTGCTCCAGGCCTGGCCTGCGCTCGCCACCCTGCCGCGGGTCATCATGCAGCCCAACACGGGATGGGTCGCCGTACGCGCGTGGATCGCCGCGCAGCGGATCGGGCTAAGGCAGGAGACGATGGTGCGGGAGGGCGAGCACACCTACCTCACGCTTGTGATCGAACCCGGCGTCACCGTCCAGCATCCGTGGGCAGACGACGACGAGGCCTTGCTGCTCGGCCCAAGACTCATGGCGAGCCGTCCGCCAGCGTGGCGCGCTTGGGTTGCCGCCGAACACGCCCGACTGGGCCGGGCGCTACGGCGAGCCAGCGCCGCGGGGGCTACCGATCTGGACCCGCTGCGCATCTCGCTGGCGCGCATGAAACGACACCTCGCGAGCGACTAACGGCTCGAAAATCCCGAAGCCCTTCTTCTCCTCGGAAGAGGGCCAATCAGAGGTTCAGGACGACGCTAGTGCAGACAATCGTGGCATCCACTGCCGGGGAGTCCCCTGGGCCGCAGATCTCACTTTCGCTGCAGCGAAGACCCCGCGAGCAGTGTCCG
>JAESSZ010000835.1 GCA_016763875.1 Nannocystaceae bacterium | reverse complement strand
GCGTTCGCCTACAACGCTGTGGGGGTCCCGGTCGCAGCCGGCATCCTCTACCCGAGCTTCGGGCTGCTGCTGTCCCCCATGATCGCGGCGGCGGCGATGAGCTTCAGCTCAGTATCGGTGATCGGCAACGCGCTGCGGCTTCGCTCGGTCAAGCTGTGAGGTAGCCGCGTGGGTGATTCTCCGCCGCTGGCGGCGCGCCGCCAGCGGTGGGCTATGTCGAGGCACCGCGAGCCCTGGTAGCCTCCCCCCGTCGCCCCGGTCCAGGCGATGGCCCCTCGTGTCTGCGGTGAAACTCTCGCACCGAAATAGCACCCGACACGCGGGCTTCATCGCAGGCCACGGCAGAGGGGAAACCCTCTAGATGTTCGCGGTGTTCGCTATGGTCGTGGCATTGCTCGCCGGGCCACCGTTAGGCGCGAACGCGGGTCATGACCGGTCGGGGAGCGAGCGAACGTACCGGGCGCAGCGCACCGTCGACACGATCGTGATCGACGGCAAGGCGGACGAGAAAACCTGGCAGCGCGCCAACCGCGACGACCGTTTTTCGGAACGCCAACCCAACGTCGGCGATACGCCTCCTGTACGTACCGTCCTGCGGGTCGCGTACGACGACAGTAATCTCTATTTTTTCATCGACTGCATGGCGCCGCCGGGCGACATCACGGCAAGGACACTGCGCCGCGACAACGGGGGCATTTTCCAGGATGACACCGCGATCCTCAAAATCGATGCCGGGCATAACCACCGCGACGCGTTCGCTTTGGGCATCAACCCCGAGGGCGCGCAGATCGACGCGCTGGGTGCCAACGACGGACAGCAGTTCGTCATCGAGTGGGACGGGGTCTGGTACGCCGAAGCGGGCCGCAACGAGCACGGCTGGACCGCGGAGTTCCGGGTCCCGTTTGCGATTTTGGGGATCAAGAGCAGCGAGGCTCCCACGCTGGGCATCAACATTACGCGCGACCACCCGAGCCGCAATGCCACCTACGACTGGGCGCTGATCGTGCCGCCGCGCAGTCCCATGGCGGCAAGCCAGTTCGGCGACCTCGTAGGGATCGACAAGATCCAAGCCCAACGTGCGATCGAGTACACGCCGTACGGCCTACTTCGCAGCAATCTCAGGCGCAGTTTCACGGTGGACCCCCGTCGTCGCCCCAACGTGGCTGCCGGAGGAGACATCCGCGTGCAAGTTGGCGCGTCGTCGTATGTGGAGGGCAGCCTACTCACCGATTTCGCCCAGGTCGAGGCGGACCAGGTTCAGGTCGCCCGCGACCGTTTCCCGCTGTTTTTCCCCGAGCGGCGGGCGTTCTTCGTCAATGGCCTCGACGTGTTTCAGTTTGGCCGCGACCGCGAAGCTCAGCTGTTTTTCTCGCGTCGCGTCGGCCTTGTCGACGGTCAGTCAATCCCCGTGCTGGGCGGCGCCAAGGTCTACGGTCGCGCCGGTCGGGTGCAATATGGGGTCCTGCAAGTACAGACCTTGGGCACGCCAAACGACCCCCCGCGGGCAATAGCGGCGACGCAACCCGAGAACATCACGGTCGGGCGCATCAAGGTACAGGCCACCGACGCACTCACGGTGGGTGCAATGCTGCTCGGTCGCCACCGGCTATCCACGGACCACGAAGACGACGCGTCGGCGGGCCTCGACGCACGGGTCGTCGCCCTGGATGGCAAGTTGCAGTACTACGGATTCATCGCGGGGAGCCTGGCGCAAGACCCAGCGGTGGCGCCCTCGTTCGATCCGGAGATGCCCTCGGTGCTCGGTCCTGGAACTCCGGAGTCGACGGCGCTGGGCGCCAGCGCGTACTCGTTTCTGCAGTATCGCGGCCTGTACGTCCGGCCCGACCTGCTTTGGCTGTGGAGCGACCGTCGGTTCGCCTCGCGACTTGGGTTTTACCGTCGACCCGGCTCATCACGACAAGAGGTCGGTGTCGCGCTGGTGCCTCGACCGCGCGTTCTTGGGCTGCGCGAGATCGCGTTTGGCCCGCGCTACTCCGTGGAGTTTGATCCGGGCTACAGCCAGCGATTGGGACAAAGCGGTGGCGGAAACCTCGACATCACGTGGAACAACGGCAGCCAGATAAGCTACGACGCTCGCCACTTCATCGACAACGTGAGCAGCCCATTCGAGCTGTACCGTCATACCGTACAAGCGCAGCGATACAGCGGATTTACACAGGCGGTGCGAATTCAGTCGCCGCAACGGCGCGCCGTCGGAGGCAACGTCCGGTACGAGTTCGTCGAGCTCTTCGGTGGACGGGCGCACCAACCCTCGGCGAATGTCACCGCTCGGCTGGGCAAGCACTTCGCATTTGGCGGCGGGTACACCCACTTGGTCGGCCACCTGGCCAGCACCGATCAACGCTTCAACTTTGGCTTCGCCAACGCCAATGTTGATCTTGCGTTCACCCGCAACCTGGCGCTCGATAACCTTGGGCGTCTGGATCTCCCGCCAGGCAATGAGCGGGTCGGCCTTCAGTCGCGCGTGCGCTGGCGTTTCATCCCGGGCAGCGATCTGTTTGTGGTGTACCGCGCGGACTTTCCACTCGCCGACGCGCTCCCCGGCGAGCCGCCACGCGAGCCATTTCACGAGTTCACGATCAAGGCGACCTACTACCTGCGTACCTTCGTCAATCGCTGACGGGCCGGCTTCAGCGGCAAACGCTGCCAGGGCCGTCGGCGATGGTCACGCAGCTCAGGCCGTCCGGACAACCGCCGGAGCTGCCGGGCTTGCATCGGATCTCGCAGCTCGCGAACTGTGGTCCTTGGGACCCTGCGATGCCGTAGTACCGCACGCAGGTCCTCGGCTTGGTGCAGGCCTCACCGTCGCAGTCACCGCCGGGCGGCTTGGGATCGGGGTCGGCATCGGGTCTCGCGGCTGGCGTCCCCGAGGCCGGGCCCTTGTCCTCGCCTGCGACCGGAGTACCCACTTCCGAAGCGCCTGGCTCCGGAGCACCTGCTTGAGGCGGGGGCTCGGCGGGCACCACCGCAGTCTTGTCGCACCCCAAAACAGCGAGGCCGGTAAGGAGCCCAAGCGCGAGTCGTTTCATCGCCACCGTTGTACCAGGGCGTTGCATCCGGGG
>JAESSZ010000834.1 GCA_016763875.1 Nannocystaceae bacterium | reverse complement strand
TGTCGTATCGCTGGCAGCGGGCGCGTACTTCGTCCTGACATCCGACGACAGCGAAGCGTCGGTCGCTGCAACCACACAAGAGACCGCAACGGCCAAAGTTCCGGCGGCACCCGAGTCCCCAACAGCTTCAGCAGGCGCTACGCAACCGAAGGTGGCCGCCGAGGCCGAACAGAATCGGGCCGCAAAGAACCGAGTCGTGCCGTCGCTTGAGAAGATCAGTTGGACGACCGATACCCCGTCCACGCTGCAGGAACTCGCTCGCACCTGGTCAGTCCCGCGCGACGCCCTGACGAAGTTGAATCCCGATCTGTCGCCACAAAAGCAGCTCGCCAGCGGAGTCCAAGTCGTCGTGTATTCACGCTCGCTCGGGGCGACGTTTTCGGTGGGGCCTCCGAACAATGGCCGACTGACACGTGGCGTCCCGCTCCCGGAAGACGACGCATGGGCGCTCCCTGAGGATCGCAGCCGCGCTTTCGCTACGGCCGAGACCATCGCCGCGTTGACCACGGGTCTGCACACGTACGCGCTGCGATTCCCCGAAGCACAACCGGTCCAGGTCGGTGACCTCTCCGCCCGGCGCGGAGGAAAGATCTTCGGGCATCAATCCCACCAAACCGGCCTGGACGTCGACATCCGGCTCATCAGAAACTCAGCGGGCGACGACTTCGACGCCGACCGCAACTGGTTCCTGATCAAGACGATGATCGACGGCAGTGAGGTCACGGCCATCTTCCTCAACGCGACGGAGCAAACGTGGCTGCGAGCGGCAGCAGAGGCCGACGTAGGCGCCCCTTCGGCGGAAGGGTACTTCGCGCTCATCCACCACGAACCAGGCCACACGATCCACACGCACATCCGCTTTGCGTGTCCCAAAGCAAACAAGCGCTGCGTCCCCTATCCCCTGCCCGACACCGCCGAGCAGGACGCAAAGAGCAAACTCCCGACGGCGCTCGGGAAGGTAGGCCGCAACAAGCGCAGACTGCCTCGTGTACGAGTGAAGAAGAAAAAGAAGAAATTGCCGCGCTAGATGATCGCGTAGAGGACAACATCGGCCCTTCTCAGCCAGCGTGGATGCGGGCCTCGAACACCGCTCGCACCTGGCGAGCTGGGATGATGGGGTCCAGTTTCACCCTCTCGTCCCTTTCAAAGTTCAAAGTCAAAACCAGCCTTACGCAGGCGGCGGTACTTACGTTCATCGAATCGGTACAGGCGTGCGGCGCGATGGTTCACGTCTTTTTGGACCTCGTCGGTCTCGTCGAGCAGGTCCATGGCCAGCACTTTCTTGCGAAAATTCCGTTTGTCGAGCGTCCGCTCCAACACGGCTTCGTACAAACCCTGCAGCTCCGAGAGCGCGAACTTCTTGGGCAAGAGTTCGAAACCGATGGGGCGGCGGCGCAGCTGCACGCGTAGTTGCAGCAGAGCGTCGTCGACGATCTGACGGTGGTCGAAGGCGAGCTTTGGGAGTTCGGCGACGCTGAACCAAGCGGCGTCGCGAGCATCGGTGGCCGCCTGGACGCGGTGGTCACTGAGCTTGACCAACGCGTAGTAAGCGACGGTCACGATGCGCTCGCGCGGGTCTCGAGCCAGCCCACCGTAGGTGTGGAACTGCTCCAGAAACACCTTTTCGACCCCAGTTTCCTCTTGGAGCTCGCGGCGGGCGGCCGCCTCCAGCTCCTCTCCGATACCCACAAATCCGCCCGGGAGAGCCCATTGGCCCTCAAAGGGGGCCAGACCGCGTTCGATGAGCAGCACGCGTAGCTCACCTGCATCCGCCCCGAAGACCACACAGTCAACGGTCAACGCCGGGCGCGCGTAGTCGTAGCGGTAATCGCCCTTTTTCATAGTGTCGTTATTACACGATGCTTATTGACACGCAAACACTAAGCTGGAGGTCGATGGCCAGTGAACGCAGGAGGCCGCCGCGCTGGACGGTCGGGTCTTGCTGCCGCGGAATCCAACCCGCGACTTGAAGCAGGCGCGGCAATGGTACACAACGGAGCAGACGCTCGGTACGGCCGCCTGCGGACTGTCCGCGCTGCGCTGAAGCCGTGGACACTGCGGCACTCGTGTCGGCGCTGGAGCCGTTTGCCGCCGCGCGCTCGGCCGCCGCGACTGTGAGCGTAGACCCGCCAACTTCCGCTGCTGACAAGTCCTCGCGGGCTTGGGGCCACGGCAGCATGACCTCTACGATGCTCGGGCCTCCCGCGACTGTTGCGGTGGCGAGGTAGTGATAAAAATCGCGGCAGAGCAGGAGCCACCCTCGTTCGGTGCTGGCCCGTGCTTCGAAAACACCGGGTGCGAGAGAAGGGAGGAATCCGTCAATGGAGTAGGCTTGATAACGCGCGCCAACGAGTTCACTGAACGCTCGGATCAGAGAGGTCTTGCCTGCACTGGATGCGCCATCAATGACGATCATTGGGGACATTGGATGAGCCTACGCGTACCGCACGGCTTGCACGGCATTTAGGGTACATGAGCAAGACAGCCCGACCGGGTGGCATGATTCCGAGTGACGCCATGCTGCGTTGGCGGCCGCCAACCGCACACGCCGACTCCGAATCGACTCGCTTGTTTGGGTCGTAATATCGCGATAAGACAACGTGGTGGATGATCACATGCTGCTTTGCCTGAGTTCGCTGTGCGCCGCCTTTCTGGGATGCAACGGCGGCTCTGGGACCGATGACTCCAGCGGGGACGGCACGACAACGAGCGCCCCCGCGACATCGGAACAGACCACCCTTTCGAGCCCTGACAGCAGCGCCACACCGCAGCCCGACACCAGCTCGACAACCGGTGTCTCCGCTACCGGCGTCGACACCAGTAGCGGCGCAGACAGCGACACCACGGGTGGCGATGGCACGGCCAACGCCAGCACGGACAGCGACAGCACAGGCGGCGACAGTACGGACAGCACGGGTGGCGAGACAGCCTGCGTGAAGACCGTCGTCCTGATGGGCTATTGGCCGCCCACCAACGAGATGCTGCGCCAGTGGAGCACCAACCCAGCGCAAAATCCCGACGGCTGGATGGGCGAGAACTGGGGTGGACACGGCTACGATGTACACGCCTTCTTCCCCGAATTCCCGCCCGACGGAAATCCGTCCAATGATCCGATCGGCTCGCCAGGTGCCGTCGGGTCCGAGGAATCCGATCTCCAAGTCGACTACCAAGATACGTCCACAGATTTCTGGGCGCTCGTCGACATGCACCAGCCGACGATCCTGATCACCACGAGCCGCGGCGGAGGCATCGGCTGGGAGATTGAGGCGATCGAGGGTGGCCATGGTGTCGGCAACCCTGGGGACGCCTCGCAAGACTGGATCTCAGACGGATACGGGGCGGTGACCTTACCGACCGAAGCGACGATCGAGCCGCGCTCGTGGGACGCGATCTCTGAGTATCGACAGGGCAACACGCTTCCGACACAGCTTCCGGTCGATGCCATTTTTAGTGCGACCGACGCCCTCGGGCTCACCAACGTCGTGGTGGACAACGCGACCAGCGGGAGTTTCCTGTCGGGATTCCTGGCCCTGCACGGGTTGGCATACAACCAGTCGGCGTCCCACAATGTCGCGGCAGGCCACATTCACGTCGGCAATGGCCTGCCCACCGCAGACGCGGAACAACTAATCGAGACCACGCTGTCGACTGTCATCGCAGAGTTCCCTGCCGACGACCAACCGTGTCCGCGGTGAGCGGACGCTGCCCCACACGAAGCACGACCACCTCATGTCCATACAAACTCGAACCTGCGTTATTGATTGTCCCTTGTGCCACGATCCGCGACACGCCACGCGGCCGCGGCTCCGAGAAACACGCTCCGGTGTTCTCGAATGGAAACTGGTGCTCGGCACAGCGTTGCTGTTGGCCGGCTGCGCAGACGATGCAGCTTCGTCGACGAGCAATGACGGCGGCGCTTCGTCAGGCACCAGCAACGAGCCGAGCGGGATGGACGTGACGGACACCGGCGGCGGCACGACGGTCGGCGGTGGTGATGCGGACTCCACCACCCGCGGCCCGGACGACGCTGGGAGCACCGACGGGTCCAGCAGCACCGGTCCCGACGATTCTGAGAGCAGCACCGGAAACGGGAGCAGCACCGGAAGCGGGAGCAGCACCGG
>JAESSZ010000833.1 GCA_016763875.1 Nannocystaceae bacterium | reverse complement strand
GAAACCACCGGTGCTGATGGGCATCGAGCATCCCGAGCGGCCGATCTCACTTGAGGCGACCCGCGAGGAGTGGGAAAAACGGCCAACGTTCGTCGAGGACGTCAATCAGATCGCCGAGAGCGGCCTGAAGCACCTCTGGGACCCGCCGAAACTGACAGGTCCGCAGCAGTGGGGCATGACCATCGACCTCAACACGTGCACGGGTTGCAACGCCTGTGTGATCGCGTGTCAGGCCGAGAACAACATCCCCACTGTGGGCAAAGAGCAGGTTGGCAACGGTCGCGAGATGCACTGGATGCGGATCGACCGTTACTTCCGTGGCAGCGAGGATGACCCGACGGCGGTCGTGCAGCCGATGATGTGTCAGCACTGTGAAGCGGCGCCGTGCGAAACGGTTTGTCCGGTCGCAGCGACGGTCCACAGTCCCGAGGGCCTCAACGACATGGCCTACAACCGCTGCGTCGGCACCCGCTACTGCAGCAACAACTGCCCGTATAAGGTCCGTCGCTTCAACTTCTTCCACTACAACTTGGACATACGTCCGGGGTGGAACGACGACGACACCGACGGGTCATATCTGCGCATGATGCAGAAAAATCCGGACGTCACGATCCGCTATCGCGGCGTGATGGAAAAGTGCACGTACTGCGTGCAACGGATCAACCAAGCGAAGATCGCGGCCCACGTCGCGGGCGAAGACAAGGTCGCCGACGGTACGTTCAAGGTGGCCTGTCAGCAGGCGTGTCCGACGCAGTGCATCGAGTTCGGTGACATCTCCGATCCCGACAGCGATGTGACTCGGGCCAAGGCCAACAGCCGCGACTACCAGGTCCTTCGCGACCTGAACAACACCCCGCGTACGTCGTACCTGGCTCGGATTCGGAACAACAACCCCGCGATGGGCGAGATGCACCTCATTCATGAGGTCGGCAGAATCGAAGAGCATACCGCGCCGGGCTCTGACCACGGATCCGAAGGGAAAGGGGCCCACTAGTGAGCCACTACATCCCACCGTTTCACGAGCACGATCTTGACCCCGTCGAGGGCCGGACCAACCTTATCCAGACGGCGCCGACCTACTCGGAACTCACCGAGACCGTCGCCCACCCGATCGAACACCCGAACAACAAAATTTGGTGGATATTCTTCATGGGCGCGTTGTCGCTCCTGGGGTTGTTCGGCATCTCGGTTGCCTACCTTCTTTGGGAAGGCATCGGCATTTGGGGCAACAACGTCCCGGTCGGTTGGGCGTGGCCCATCGTCAACTTCGTGTTCTGGGTTGGCATCGGGCACGCGGGTACCCTGATCTCTGCGGTTTTGTTCCTCTTCCGCCAGAAATGGCGAACGTCGATCAACCGCGCCGCAGAGGCGATGACGATTTTTGCCGTCATCTGTGCGCTGTCGTTCCCTGCGATTCACGTCGGGCGCATCTGGCTGATGTACTGGCCGTTGCCGCTGCCCAACCAGATGGACCTGTGGCCGAACTTCCGCAGCCCGCTGTTGTGGGACGTGTTCGCCGTGTCGACCTACTTCACGGTCTCGCTACTGTTTTGGTACGTGGGCCTCATCCCCGACATCGCCACGATGCGGGACCGGTCCAAGACCGCCATTCGCAAGATCGCGTACGGCGTTTTGGCGCTGGGCTGGCGCGGTAGTCACCGCCACTGGGTGAACTACGAGGCGGCCTACCTGCTGCTCGCCGCCATGGCGACGCCGCTGGTGCTCTCGGTCCACTCGATCGTGTCGTTCGACTTCGCGGTGTCGCAGCTTCCCGGCTGGCACACGACGATTTTCCCGCCGTACTCCGTCGCGGGCGCCATTTTCTCCGGCTTCGCGATGGTGCTGACCCTCATGATCCCCCTTCGGGTGTGGTTCAAGATGGAGCACATCATCACGATCAAGCACCTGGAGAACATGGCGAAGATCATCCTGCTGACCGGTTCACTGGTTGGCTACGCCTACGCGATGGAGTTCTTTATCGCCTGGTACTCCGGCAACCCCTACGAGTCGTTTGCGTTCGTGAACCGAGCGTTCGGCGACTACTGGTGGGCGTACTGGATCATGTTGACCTGCAACGTCGTGACGCCGCAGTTCATCTGGTCCAAGCGGATCCGGCGTAGCGCCACGGCGCTGTTCATTCTGTCTATCTTCGTCAATATCGGGATGTGGTTCGAGCGGTTCGTCATCGTGGCGACCTCATTGCACCACGACTTCCTGCCTTCGAGTTGGGGCTACTTCACACCCACGATGTGGGACGTGGCGACGTTGTTGGGCAGCTTCGGGCTGTTCTTCACGCTCTTCCTGCTGTTCGTACGCTTCTTGCCGCTGATCGCACTGTCGGAGATCAAATCGATCCTTCCGCAGGCCAATCCGCACTACAAGGCGCCAAAGACCGGGGGCGACTCCGTGTCCAAGTCGGCCACAGGCGTGGTCGAGAGCCGCGAGGATGTACCGGTCCGCAAGGCCCCGCGCGATACCGATTCGGTCTCCGCCAAGGTCGTCGTCTCGGACGCGAGCCAGGCTATCGACGTGCGACCGCCGCCGGACAAGGGGGGCGGGCAGGATCCTCCCGAGGGCAAGACTGACGCCAGCGCGGATAAGGCGACGGAAGATGAAGCCGAGGCCGAGAAGGCCGACGCCAAGAAAGCCAAGGCTGAGAAGGGCGACGCCTTCACATTCAAGCCGCCTGCCACAGCCAAGAGCGGCGACAAACCTTCAGACGACGGGGAGGAGGGGTAAATGGCGAAGCGAAACAAAGCCTACGGGTTGTTGGCGGAGTACGAGACGACGCATGACCTCTACGAGGCGTGCGAGCGAGTCCGTGACGCAGGCTACGGCGCCTGGGATGCCCACACGCCGTTCCCGGTGCATGGACTTGAGAAAGCTATGGGCCTCCGCCCGAGCATCATTCCGTGGATCGTCTGCGTGATGGGATTCAGTGGAGCCGCTCTGGGTTTCCTGCTGCAGTACTGGACGTCGGCCGTCGACTATCCGCTCATCATCGCGGCCAAGCCGTTCAACTCCTATCCAGCATTCGTGCCGGTGACGTTCGAGTGCGGCATCTTGTTCGGCTGTTTTGGCGCCGTGTTCGGCATGTTCGGTATCAACCGGCTGCCGACCCTGTACCACTCGCTGTTCAACTCGGAGCGGTTTCTCCGCTGCACCGACGACCGCTTCTTCATCGCGATTGAAGCCCGCGACCCCAAATACGATCGCGAAAAAACCCGCGAGCTCCTCGAGTCGACCGGCGCCTTGGCGGTCGAGGAGGTGGACGAGTAATGGCTCCGTTCAAATCACTAGCGCTGGCCGCCGTGTGCATGAGCTTGCTCGGGTGTCGGGGCAATCGCTCCGAGAGCCCGCCCATTCATCTGCAGCAGAACATGGACTTTCAACACCGCGGTGAGGCGCAGGAAAAGAACCCTGTCTCGCCGGACAGTCCATTGTATCGGGACGGTCGTTGGATGCGACTGCCGCCCGAGGGCACGGTTGCGGTTGGTCATCTCAAGGCGGACGACCACTACTGGCGCGGTCGACTTCCCAACGGGAAACTCGCTGACGCACTGCCTGCGCGGATCAAACTCGACGCATCGTTGCTCGCGCGTGGCGAGGATCGCTACGACATCTATTGCCAGCCCTGCCACGGCACGATGGGCTACGGCGACGGCATGGCCACGCGCCGCGGTGGTGGCTTTCAAGGTGTGAAGCCTGCGAACTTCCACACCAAGAAGCTTGCGCCTGCGCCGATCGGCTACCTTTTTCACGTTGCCAGTTGGGGCCAGTCGACCATGAAGGGCTACGCTGCGCAGATCCCGGTCGCGGACCGCTGGGCGATCGCCGCGTGGGTACGCACGCTGCAAGTGGCCCACAGGGCTGACCCCGACACGTTCCCCGAGGGGACCGAAATCACGAGGACGGTGCGGAAGTGAGCGAGTACGGCCACGGCATTCCTAGCCACGAGGAAGTCCACATCTCAGCCAAGTCCGGTTGGCGCAAGCTACCGATGATCTTTGGTGCGGTCGGCGTTGCCGGCCTAGGCATCAGCCTTACCACCATGGGTGACAAGGTCGGCGACGAGAATTTCTACCACGCGTATCTGACCGCGCTGATGTCCTGGCTCGCGCTGGGCTTGGGCGGCATGTTCTTTACGCTGGTTCAACACGCGACCCGTGCGGGTTGGTCGATCGTGTGTCGGCGTATTGCCGAGCACGCGATGCTTACGCTCGTTCCGCTGTCGATTCTCTCGATTCCGGTGGCGTTTCTGGGCGTGCACGAGCTGTATCACTGGGCCGACGCCCAGCATCTCGACGCGATCCTCAAGGCCAAGCAGCCCTATCTCAACGAAGGGTTCTTCCAAGTACGTACGCTGATCTACATGGCCGCGTGGGCCGGCGTCTCGATCTTGTTCTGGCGATGGTCGACCTCGCAGGACACGGCGCGTGACCCGGTCGCTTTGACCCACAAGATGCGGTTCGCCGCACCCTTTGGGATCATGATCTTCACGTTGTCGATGACCTTTGGGGCCTTCGACTGGGTGATGTCCCTCGACCCGCACTGGTTCTCGACGATCTTCGGCATCTACTACTTTGCCGGGTGCGTGACGACGATTCACGCCTTCATCGCCATCGTGGTGATCCTGCTCCATCGGTCCGGGCATTTGCGAGGTGTGGTCACGCCCGAGCACTTCCATGACCTGGGCAAGATGATGTTCGCGTTCACGGTGTTTTGGACGTACATCGGATTTTCGCAGTACATGCTCATTTGGTACGCGAGCATGCCGGAAGAGACCCACTGGTTCTCGTACCGTGGGCATGGTGACTTCTTGACGTTGACCTACGTGCTCATCGGCGCGCGGTTTATCGTCCCGTTTCTCGGGTTGATGTCACGCAAGATCAAGCGCAATCCACGGACCCTGATCGTCGCCGCCTTGTGGGTGATGGGCGCTCAGGTGGTGGACATGAT
>JAESSZ010000832.1 GCA_016763875.1 Nannocystaceae bacterium | reverse complement strand
CGCCCGCGTGGTTCGTGTTTGCGTAGCGGCACTTCGGTTTCACCTGGCGCGGAGTCGCCGCGGACGATGCTCTGTCACTCATGTCTCCACGTCGTTCCCTCCCCGGTCACGGGTGGCGCGCAGGGGCTGCATGCGCTCGCTTCCGCCACCTGCGGGACAGTCGAACGCGAGCGTAACGATGCGACGGAAAGTTGTTGAAAATCATCCCGACAGATCCACCCAAGAGGAATACGTCACCGTTTGGCAATGCCGCGACGGCGTGACCCGAGCGGCGGATACCGAGGTTCTTTCGGCCGCGCTGACCGGTGCGCAGATCAAACAGTTCGATGCTGTGCATGCGTCGACCCGATCTAGGACCCGTGCTTCGGCCCCCCGCAATGATGAGCACGTTGCCGACCTGCGTCGTGGAGTGTGCCCAGCGGCCATGCGTAAGGGGCGGGCCCGCCGTCCACACATTAGTGTTTGGGTCGAACAGCTCTGTGCTTCGTGAGGCGGCGGCATCTCCGTTACCGCCCACCAAGAGCACGCGGCCATCCGTGAGTACGGTCGCCGAGCCGCCCCGGTGACGGTGCCGCGGAGCGTTTGCTTGGGTCCAGCGCTCGGTTGCGGAGTCGAACAGCGCGGCGCAATCATCGGACATGAGCAGGGCTCGACCGTCGCGTAGCGCAGCGAGATGCCCATCCCTGCACGCCTCCGCGGCCGGGACCGTCTTCCACCTGTCAGTCGACGGATCGTAAAGCTCATCTCGCAGCTTGGGTTCGTCGTAACCCCCGCCGTGCACGAGCACACGACCGTCACCAAGTGTCACGGCTGCCGCATGTAAACGGGCGGTGTGCATTGGGGACGCCGACCGCCACGTCCGTGCCGATGGGTTGTACAGATGCACCCCTGCGGATTTGAGCGCACCGGTGAGCCCACCACAGATGAGGATCCGTCCATCGCTGAGGAGGGCCGCGGTGTGCCCCGATCCATCAGGTCCCTTCGGACCGCGGGACCATCGACCGCGAGCGTCGAGGTGAATCGGCGCGCGTCGAAAATCCCCGTGCAGCGCGGCCCCGATCACGACGGACTCGCCATTGGGCAGCGTGGTGACCGTGGAGAGGTGCTGAGAGCGCACGAACCCGCGGGGGGCCAAGGTGCATCCTCCGATCAACAGCACCGCGCGCCATTGCACCCGGAAACCTGTGCGCTGTACCACCGCTATATGACGGCTCGTCGCTGGCATTGTTGCGTTCCCCACGTCGACTTCTGGGCGGTTCCGTTGGTCACGCAGCTCGCCGTTGTAGCCCGCGCCAGCACTACAGTCGTGCGAAGTCTTTGAACTTGTCGCGGATCGTCGCGACGCCTTCGTTGAGGTGAGGGAAGGGCTCGTCGGGACCGGAAGTTCCAAGAACGCGCACAGCGGTGCCCACCCTTGCGCGACCTCGAACACGAGCAGGTTGTCCGCTGGCACCCCAGCTTGCACTGCTTTGTTGTGCCGCTCGAAGGTCTCGATGTTGGCGTCGTGCTCGACCCCACCCAGCTCACGATCGATGAGCGCGTTGGCGAACTCCAAGAAGTGTCGGATACGCTTGGAGACCAGGCCGAGCGGACGGGCCCATCGCATGGTTCGGTCCAGGGCGGAGAAACTGGCAAACCAGCGTTCGGGGTCACGCACGGTCAGCGCGACCTTCGCGTTCGGGTACAGCGTCATCAGCTCGCGCCAGAAAAAGCACGAAGGGGCATCGACGCACGCAACGTAGTCGGCGTACATCGCGGCCAGATCCAAGGGCTGGCCCCCGATCGCCCATCCGTGCCAGTGGTCGAGTTGCTCGGGCACCCTGGCGACCTCCTCCATGTGGTGGCACTGCCCGCCCAGCAGCCGCTCCAACGCGGCCCTCATCGACATCGTCCCCGTCCGCGACAATCCGGCTCCGATGACCTTCATGCCCGGCATGGTGACACGACCAGATCGGATCTGGGCGCGCGTTGCACCGCAGCAGCGCCAACTCGGGCGTGTCCGCGCCGCCGACCGCAAACGCGGGCTCGTCGATGTAGCGCCGCTCGCGTCCACGGCTCCTCGCCGTTCGCGCGAGGCGGCCCGCGCGTGTTGAGCCAGGCGCGGATCTTGGCCAAGTGCCACCGTACCCAGGTCTCAGTAGTGGTACGGGGTCTTCGCCGTGAACGGGCTGTCAGGATACCGACGGTGGAGCAGACGAAACGCCGCGCGCGACCGCTTCGTGGTCTTGTCGTCGCGGCAGCCGTAGCGCGTGGCGGCGACGGCCAGGTGTAGGACTTCGGGCACGCGATCGTCGTCGGGCATTGCCTTTGCGAGTTTGACCGCCGCGCGTGCGAGGTAGTTCGGACCGGGCATCTCGAAGCTCGCCTGCTGCCGTTTGGCGCGTTGGCGGGCGTCGGTGGATAGCCACGCGGGCGCGGTTGCTTTGGGTGAGCCGCACCAATGGTAGTTTCCGTAGGCCGTATTGATGGGCCGTGGCTGCACCGGGTCGCCATCCCACGCGTTTGCGACCGGTCGGGCGTCGGGCGCTAGCAGCATCAAGTGCACCACGCCAAGTCGGCGGTCGGAGGGACTACTCGCTTTGCCAACCCGTTCCACGTGCGCCGCGATCGCGGGGTTGCCCTTGATCACATGTGCGGCCGTCCGTTCCGCGAGACCCGGTCGGTCCAGCAGCTGCGCTCGGATCCAGACCCACAGAGCGAACCTTGCCTGGGCTGGGGCGGGCAGCGCGTCGAGTTCCACCATCTCGACCAGCGTGACCGCATCCATCGAGGACAGCCACGCTGCGGCTTGCGGCGAAAATCCCGTCCCTAGGTCCGTTGGTTCCGCCACCGCCTCGCTTAGCACCGCGGCGGGAGCCAGCAGAACATGCTTGAGCGCATGTGCCTTGGAAGGCGCGGTCGTCATTCGTGCTTCGGTGAGGTCGGCCCGCGTCGAGGGCGAGATGTCTTTGCCAAGCTTGGTCGCGGTGTCCTGCAGTAGCCGATACGCGGCGGCGTTATCGCCTTGCGCGGCGAGCAACCGAGCCTGGTGATACCGGATAGTCGCAAATCGCGGGTGCGAGCCTTTGACGTCGTCGCTCAGCAACGGCGCCAGGACTGCCTTCGGCGCATCGGGGGGCGCGAGCATCAGCGCAGCCGTGAGCCATACGGGCGTTTTGGTCTTTCCGTACAGGGCCAACGCCATGTCGAAGGACTTGGCATCGCCCTTTTGAATCACTCGGATCCACGTCGAGAGTCGGTCCGCCTGATCTGTCGACAACCCGTGCTGGTCGACGAGACTCGTGTAGTCGGCCAGCCTGTGCTCCAACGACGCGTCGAGACGCTTGGTCGCCAGCGCGACCGCCAGCGCGTCCCTTTGGGACTCAGGCGCCACGTAGTAGCGCGCGCGGCCACGCAATGCCGACGCGGCAGGATGTACGTCCGACAGTGCAGGGTCGGCGAGCACCGTGTCCACCTGGGCAATTGCTTGATTGAACAGATCGTCCGCGTCGGTGCCATCGGTGAGCGTCGCGTGGCGCACCAGCGTTCGCGCCACGAGATATGCCGCGAGCGAACGCCAGGGCGACGTCTTGTCGGCCGCTATCTCGCGAAACGCATCGACCGCCTTTTGGTGACGCATCGCGTACATGTGGGAGGCGGCGATATGGTAGGCGCGATCTGCCTTCGCCTCTGCCGTTCCCGATGTTAGCGGCGCGGGCGAGACGCCACTGCCAGTGCAGTTTTCGAACACGGCGTCCTGTCCGGCGATGAAGCGAAGCACCGTTTCGCTTCCCCGACCGTGCGCGGCGAGGCGCGTGGTCAACGTCGTGTGCGCGGTGCGGAACGCGTCAGGGAGGCAGTTGCCAACGGCGGCATAGTTGATGCGCATGTCGGTCGCAGGCGCAGCGGTCTCGGTGCCCGCGACACGGTTGCGCAAGGCCTGCCATCGATCGCGTTCAACGTGGCTCATCCCTTCGAACCGATGACGAGACCGCCACAGCGCGACCGCGGCCGCCTGCTCTGCGTCACTCATTCCGACTGGCGTCAGCCATCGGTACGCGACGGTCAAGTAGCTCCGTGCAAACGTCGGACGCAACACGCCCAGGCGGCCGTTGGCAAAAGAGCCCGTATAAACGATATCTAAATACCATGTACCGTTAGGCACTTTTACAGCTTTTGATAAAATATGTTTACCTTTTAGAATTTTCT
>JAESSZ010000831.1 GCA_016763875.1 Nannocystaceae bacterium | reverse complement strand
GATCGTAGCCGCGCCGGGCTGTCGCGGCGTAGCGCCCGCCGATCCGATCGAGCGGACGGACCAGGCGTGCTGCGCCGAAGCCGATGCGAATCTCACCCACTTCAAAGGTTGTGTGGTCGGCAAGCGCAATTGTTCCAAGAAACGCAAATGGTGGATGCGGGGCGATGTCACGTGCGGTCCCATCGATACGGCTCAGTGCGCGGACGGCCGCTGTTGCCACTACCGGCAGCAGTACGACCCCAGCATCGGCGAGACCGATCCCAACTGGACGCCGCCAGGCTTTCCCAAGCCAGAGCCGGCCACGGACACCGAGCCCGCGCCGGTCCCCGACAGCACACCGGAACCAGAGCCGGAACCAAAACCAGTACCGACACCGGATACCGCGGGTCCCACGGTCACCGTGGTGCTGAGCGTCGACGGCGTCCCGAGCATCCAAGGCGAGACCTTGGAGCTCCAAGCCCTCCGCACCCGCTTATGCGAGGTGGCCAAAGCGCTACCGGGGGTCAGTCTTGTCATCGAGTCGGGTGCCGACACACTGTTCGCGAAACTGCTGGTGGTTCTCGACATCGCCAAAGACTGCGGCATAACGCGCACTGCGATGGAGCAGACGACCGACTAGCGCGACGGTATCGCCAGGCGGACGCAGCACCCGCCTGATACACCCTGCGACGTGCCCAAGAAATCTCTCGGCGAGCGCAGCTACGAACAGTTCGCGGCGCGCTACGCCAAGTACGCGCAGCACAAACCCCACAACGCGATGTACGAGCGGCCGGCCACGCTTTCGCTGCTGCCCGATGTCGCGGGACTACGGGTGCTCGATGCAGGGTGCGGGCCTGGCATCTACACCCAAGCGTTGCTTGAGCGCGGCGCCGAAGTGGTCGCTTTCGACGTCACCCCCGCCATGATCGCCTTGGCCCGACAGCGCGTGCGAGACCGGGCCACGCTGCACGTCGCGGACCTCTCCGAGCCGCTGGCGTTTGCCGCCGATGCGGCCTTCGATCTGGTTATCTGCCCGCTCGCTTTGGACTACATCGAGCACTGGCACCCCGTATTCTCGGAGTTCTTTCGCGTGCTGCGTCCTGGCGGGACGCTCGTGTACTCCCATGGCCATCCGATGAGCGACTACAACCTCGTCCGCGACAAGCACGACGCCGAAGCCGACTACTTCGCCTGCGAGCAGTTCACATCCGCTTGGGGGGGATTTGGCACCCCCCGCCCAGTGGTCGAGGCCTATCGACGGCCGCTGGCCCAGATGCTCAACCCGCTGGCCCGCGCCGGCTTCGTGCTCGATACGTTGCTCGAGCCGCTTCCCACCGCCTCGATGCGTGAGACCAACCCACAGCTGCACGCGACCCTGACCACGCAGCCCTGCTTTGTGTGCGTACGTGCCGGCAAGCCCAGCGCGACCGCTCTGCAGCCCGGTCGCGCGAGTGGGCGCTCGTAGTGCACGCCCGGCACCGCTATCATCGGTCGTCCAAGTCCGGTGTCTCGTGCCTGCCCCAGTGTCGATGTGCTCCGGAAGCACGGCGAAGGTCTGCTTTCCGGGGCTGAGCGCACGCTAGTCAAAGACCATCTTGCGGGATGTGCCGCATGTCGGCTTGCGTCCGGCGGACTCCCGATCTCCGCGGGAGAAACCACCCTCGGGGCGGACGACCCAAGCGGAGGAGGACCTCAGCGTCCAGAGCCCGAATCGACGTGGACCCCTGGGGACCACGTCGGCCGCTACGTGATCGAACATCGCCTTGGCGCAGGCGCCATGGGCGTGGTCTTCGCGGCGCACGACCCGAGACTCGACCGACGGATCGCGCTGAAGGTCATCCGCAGCTCCGCGCTGCAAGACCTTCCGAGCATCGAACGCTTCGTCCGCGAGGCGCAGGCGCTTGGAAAGCTCTCGCATCCCAACGTCGTGGCTGTGTTCGACGTAGGGACCATCGGCGACGAGGTTTTCATCGCGATGGAGTTGATCGAGGGTGTTCCGCTCAGTACGTGGATCCACCGACTGCCTCCTCCGTCACCGCACGCGGTGCTCAACATGTTCGTGGATATCGGGCGTGGACTTGCCGCTGCCCACGCCCACGGGATCGTGCATCGCGACATCAAGCCTGACAACGTGCTGGTCGGCGAGGACGGGCGAGCTCGAGTCATGGACTTTGGGCTCGCTTTCGATGACTCGCCGGGCTCCGAAAACTCGGTTCACACCGCCGGCCAAGCTCAGCGCCTTCAGTTCGTCCGCACACGTCTGACGCAGACCGGCGCGGTCATGGGCACGCCGCTGTACATGTCACCTGAGCAGCTTGACGGCCGTCGTGTCGACGCGCGCAGCGACCAATTTAGCTACTGCGTGTCGCTGTTCGAGGCGCTGTTCCGCCGGCGTCCGTTTTCCGCCACAACACTCGCTGACCTCTACACGGCCGTGCATCGCGGCGCCATCGAGTTCCCCTCCGACAAGGCGGTGTCGGTCCCAAGTTCAATTTGCCGCGTCATCAGGCGCGGGCTCAGCGTCGATCGAGACGCCCGATTTTCTACGATGGAGGCTCTGCTCGCGGCGCTGGTCACGGCGAAAAATGCCCGGCGCCGGAGGCTCGTGCAGGGATGCACGGTGGCCGGTTTGACCGCCGTGGGCCTCGGCGCGGTACTCATGACGACGAGCAGCGACGCCACGGTGTGCGCAGGTCTCGATGCCCAGCTAGAGAACGTGTGGGACACCGACACCCGACACGGTATCGAGGCGCGCCTCACCGCGACCAAGCTGCCGTATGCACGCCAGACCGCGGCGCACGTGGATGAGGTGCTCGACGTCTACGCCAAGCGCTGGCTTGCGACACGAATCGACATTTGCCACGCGAGCCTCGACGCCGCTCAGCCCGCCCGCGATCTCGATCTCAGGACGACCTGTCTCGATGGCCGCATGCTCGCGCTGCGGGCGGCCACGACGCTCCTACGCAATGCCAACGCCGCGGTTGCGCAGCAGGCTGTCGCGCTCGTTGAGGCGCTCCCCTCACTACAGCGATGCTCGGACGTTAGTGCTCTGACGGCAGTGACCCCCCCGCCAGACGATCCGCAGGTCATTGCAGCGATGCAGCGCCTCAACCCCGAGGTCGCGCGCATACACGCGCTGCAAAGCGCGGGCAAAGTCTCCGAGGCGCTCACCGTGTTGGACACGCACGCCTCTGCGCTCGATGCGATTGAGCATCCACCGTTCGCGGCCGAGTTGGCGCGCATCCGTGGCCGGCTGTACCAAAGCTCAGGGGACTACGCCAAAGCCGAGAGCGCGCTGAAAACCGCGTACACGCTTGCACTCGAGCACGGGATGAACGCGCTTGCCGGTGATGTCGCCGATGATCTCGTCGTCGCGATCGGTGTGACGGCATCCCGCCCGGCCGATGCCGAAACGTGGGTGCGGGACGCTCGGATCCTGGCCGGGATCGTGGGCAGCGACACGGCGCAGGCCCGCTACCTTGCCGTGCTTGCGCGGCTCCGCCTGCATCAGGGGCGTGTGGCCGAGGCACAGGCGCGACTCCGTGAAGCGTGGCAGCTGTACCGCCGCGCGTTGGGACCGACGAGCCTGCGCACGGCGTCGGTTCGACGAAGCATGGGCAGCGCGGCACTGGGCGCCAAAGACTACGTGGCCGCCCGAGAGCATTTCACCGTCGCCCACACCGTGATAGCGCGGGTCCTTGGCCCAAAACACCCGAATACTCTGTCGGCGCTCAGCGGGCTGGCGGACTGCGCTCGCGCCGAGGGACACTTCGCCGAAGCGCAACGGCTCATCGACGAGGTACTTGCCATCCAACGTGTGATCTACGGTGAGGACCACGCCGTCGTCGCCGCTTCGTTGCTGCGGGCCGGGAACAACGCCCGTGCCGCCGGCGACACCGCGCGAGCTGGCCAGTACTACCAACAGGCGGTGACAACCTGGTCCAGCACGCTCGGCCCCGACCATCCCAGAGTCGCCCGCGCGCTGGTGAATCTCGGTGCCACGCAAGATGACATGAGAGACGACGCGGGGGCGCGCACCTCGTTCCTGCGCGCATTGCAGATTCAGCGAACAGCCCTGGAGTCCGACCATCCGGACATCGCCACGACGCTGCACAACCTCGCCGAAGCCGAGAGTCGTATGGGGCTGCTCGACGAAGCACGCGCGCACTATCGGCGGGCGACGGCGAACATGGAGGGCGCGTACGGGAAAGACGCGACGGTCCTGGCGTTTCCCCTGACCGGCCTCGGCGAGGTTGCGTTGCGCCAAGGCAAGCCCAAGGAAGCGCGAGCGCTACTAGAGCGCGCACACGCACTCGCCCCGAAGCAACGCGACGAACGTGATGATCTCGGCGAGACTGCGTTCGCTCTGGCGCAGGCGATCTGGGACGACCCGGACGCGACCGACGATGATCGCACGCACGCGGGACGGCTCGCCCGCGAAGCGGCGGCCGCCTTCGCGGAAGTCGGGGCTTCAGAGGATGCGCGTCGAATGGAGGCAATACGCTGGATGAAGGCGCACCGGTTGTAGACCCGGCAAATCAGGAGCGAGACCGTTAGCAGCCCAGGTTGGCTCGAAGCCGCGGCACCGGTGGCCGGGCGTCGACCTCAAAGGCATGCCCAGTCAGAGTCTCGAACGTCTCGATGTATCGCCGGGCCGCCTCGAGCCGCACCGCGTCCGGTAACGGTGGCGGTGTGCCGTCCCCGGTAAACCCCTGCTCGACCAACCATCGTCGCACGTACTCCTTGTCCAGCGACTTGGGGTCTTCCCCGCGCGACATGGCGGCGTCGTACGGCTCGGCGTACCAGTACCGCGAACTATCCGGGGTGTGGATCTCGTCGATCAGCACGATGCGCCCGTCGGGCGTTTTCCCGATCTCGTACTTGGTGTCGACCAAGATCATGCCGCGCTCGGCCGCCTTGGCTTGGCCGAATGCGAACAGAGTGAGGGCCTGTTTCTCGAGTGCGTCGAACATTTCGGGTTCGACCAGACCGCGACGAAACAGCTCGTCCTTGGACACGCTCTCGTCATGCTCGCCCCGCGGCGCCTTGGTCGAGGGCGTGACGATGTTGGCCGGGAGACGCTCATGTTTCGCGAGTCCTTGCGCCAGTTCGTGCCCGCAGAACGAACGCTCCCCGCGTTCGTACGCGCGCCAGATGCTGGTGCTGCTCACGCCGGTCAGATACCCGCGAACCACCATTTCAACCGGCACCGGCTCGCACTCGATAGCGCGCGTCGCTTGAGCATCGGGCACGTCGATCAGGTGGTTGTCCATGACCTCGCGGGTGATCGAAAACCAGTGTTCCG
>JAESSZ010000083.1 GCA_016763875.1 Nannocystaceae bacterium | reverse complement strand
GCGTCCGACAACCCGTTCGTGGAAGCAAATTGCGAAGGGGCGCCGTTCGACGAGCCGACACTTCGTAGCACTGACTCACTGGCCCCCCTTGTGGCGATCCCGCCCGCGTACCTCGACGGGAGCGGGTTGTTCACCGGCGAGTCCCTAGATCACGACCTGCGCAACGATGCATGCGAAGCCTTCGCGGAGGATCTCTGCAGCGCCCGACTGCAGCGGCCGAGCCCGGCCGGAGAGCCACTGCACTTGGGCGAACAGTGGCTGGTCAACATCGCCGGACAGATGCAGGCCGACTCCTCGTACGCCCCCGCAATCGCAGCGGCCGACATCGCTGGTACGCTCGGGTATTCGCGTTGCGAGGGTGGTAGTGGCAGCGGCCCCTGTCCGATGTACCTTGGATCGATGCACGTCGAGCTGCTTGAGCCGCTTGAGATCGAACTGACGTGTGGCGGCGTGGCGCAGGCTCACGAGCTGTCCAGTTTGACGATCGACCTCGTACAACCAGCCTTCGGGATCTCGGAGACCGGTAGTGTCTGGTCGGGCAATGCGTTCCCTCCCGGAGGGCTAGTGATCGCCGCCCAGGGCGTGGTCGACGAAGTTCCGTTCTCAATGCAACGCCCGATCGAACGCCCCGTGTCGTTCATCGCAGAGGACGGCTTCGTTTCGCTCCTAGGCACGGGAGGGTTCAAAGTGGACTTCGCGGTGCCCTGCAACGGCGAGTTCGCGGATCTCGATGTTTGGTGGGGATTGGCGGACGACGGGGTCATCGAGGGCCCCCCGACCCTCAGTATTGACCAACTGCCGCAGGCGATCGCCTGCCCAGGTGAACTTGCGCTCACGCTTACGTGGAGCGCCGATCCCGATGGGGACTACGAGAGCCTGCGGTGGATCGTCGACGGCGTGCTGCTCGAAGAGACGTGGCCGACGATTGCATTCACGGAGCCGCATGAGGTCAAGGCTGTGTTGCGAGACTCTCGAGGTGCGACAGCAACGGCCACCAAGACAATCGTCTGTCAGTGAACGATGCCGCCAGATCCAGGTGCGTCCTCGTGGTTCCGCCTGCGGCAGCACCGCTGGTGGCTCAGTGCCGTCGTCGGCGCTGCCCTGCGATACCCAGGACGATCAACGTCAACGCCCAGCCTGCGCCACCGCGTTCGTGTGGCGCAGCGACGGCCGCGATGCTGCACCCGCTGTCGTCACCATCGTCCGGTGGCGCCGTGTCGATGCAATCGCATGCCGAGCAGTCGCCGTTGAGTAGATCGATGCCTGTCTCCTCCCGGATCCAGCACAGGCTGGGGTAGGGGGCCCCGTAGAATCCGCCCTTGCCGCATGGGCTGGAGCCGCGCGAAGTGATCCCGGCCAGGAGCACGCTACCGTCGGCCAGCGTCACGAACGCGGGTCCGCCCGAGTCGCCCTCGCATGAGTCACGCTCGTCGCCACCGGCGAAGAACTCAAGCCCGTCTTTGCTGAAGCGCGTGATCGTGGTGGTGACCTTGCGTTTCACGCCGATCGACTCGTCGTCCTCTGCATTGGGGTCGCTGCCAAAGCCAACAAGCGTGACCTCGGCGCCCACCGCCATCGTTTCATCCCACGCCCGCTGGGTCCCAATGAGCTGGGCGTAGGGCGGATTGAAACTCACGCTGGTGACGACGTAGCCGTAGTCGTAGATGTCTTCGTCACAGGTTGCGCAGAACTGTGGGTGGGCACCGAAACTCGTGGCGCCAACGACTTGATCGGGATCGATCTCGCCGCCAAAGTAGACCGCGATGGGGGTGTCGGCCGGAAGGTTGGCAAGGCAGTGCGCGGCGGTGATGACGAGATTTTCCGCCACGAGCGTTCCGGTGCACAGCCCGGTGCCTGCGACCACTGCCACCACGTTCACGAACTCGCCGGGCTCGGTTTTCTCGCCTCCGATGATCGCGGTACCGTTGCCAATGTCTGGCGAGAGGCTGCTCGGGCCACCCGCGTGCGCCGTTGGTAAGCTCGTTGTCATCGCACCGAGCACCATCGCGCACACGTACGCACCAGTTGTCACCACACCGCGACCGCCAATCACCACGAGCAATGGTAGCAGCGCGGGGTCGGATGACACGTGTCGGTTTACAACCCGCAGTCACCTTCGGTTCAGCACATCTCCGGGTCTCGAGCGCACCAGTCATCGCTTGGAGCGCCCGTGGGGCCCGTGGTAAGATGCTCCCGTGAGAACTCTGCGAAGGTGGGCAGCACGCCGCGCTGCGTACCTCCAGCCCGTCCCAATGTTGTCCGCCGGACTTTGCCTGACGCTTACCGTGGGGGTTGTCCGAACGACGCAGGCCGCGCCGCCACCACTGACGACGCTATTGGCCGCGGGGCTCACGCCAGCGAGCGCGGAAAAGAAGCGGCAGGCGATCCGCGAATCGGTCGAGGCCGACATCGAGGCGGAGGCGTTTTCTGCGGCGGCCGAGGGCCTCGCTGAGAACGCGGCGCTGCTTGGCGATCCGGTGACGTTTGTTGAGGCAGGCGAGATGTACCTGCGCCAAGCCGACAAGGACCGCGACGTCGCCCAGTGCGACGCCGCCATCGAGGTCACGACCATCGCGCTGGACATCCTGCATTTCTACGCCGCGTCTGCCGACAAACCGGCCGCCATCGAGTGGCGAGTGATCGATCCGATCGACGCGGGCGCCATGATCGAGCGGGCCAACGCCCAGCTCGCCGAGGCCGAGGGACTCATCGAGGCGATCGAGACCGAGATCGCCGCCGCTAAGGCAGCCGCCAACCGGCCTACGGCGCCTGAGCCGATGGTCGAGGAGGCCCCGAGGGACCGCAAGCCCGGCACCGCGCTTATTGCTGGGGGCGCGGCGGCCCTCGCAGTCGGTTTCGGCGGCGCCTCGATGGTCATCGCAGGGGTCGTCATCAGCAACGGCAAGCAAGGCGAACTCGAAGCCCTGATGCGGCCCACGGACGAGGACGAGGTCCAGCGCCTCGACGACGAAGGCAAGCGAGGCAACCTGATCGCTGTGGTCGGGGCCGCAGTGGGCGCGGTCGGACTCGCCGTCGGGGTACCGTTGCTGATCTTGGGCGCGAAGAAGCGCAAAGGGCGCGCGTTGGGCACTGCTGCCTCCTTACGCCTGGCGCCCGCGCTCTCGCGACGCATGCAAGGCCTCGCGTTGCGTGGCAGGTTTTGAGCCTCTACGCCCCATAGGTTCCCGGCGGCCGCGTTTTGCGGTATCAGGGCACCGCATGAACTACGGAGCATTTGAGTCTCGAAGCGTGGCGCAGCTTGCGTCTTTGGTGGGGGTAGTTGCAGCGCTTTGCATCGGCGGCTGCGGCGGAGACGATGACGACGGCGGCGATTCGATGGCCGGGACAGTGGACCCGATGACGGGCGACGGCGAGTCCGAGAGCGATGGCATGGACGACGGCGACTCGGGATCCTCCGACGGCACGGACGACGGCAGTGCCCCGCTGTCCCACGCAACGGACATCCAGCCGATCTGGGACCAGTACTGCGTGCCCGCCTGCCACGAGCCGGGCGGCGAGTGGGAGTTCAACAACCTGTCGGGCGACGCGTACAACGTGATCGTCGACATGCCCTCGACGCAGAACACGCTGATGAACTACATCACCTCAGGCGATCCCGACGCCAGCTACCTGCTGCACAAGATGCGAGGCACGCAGGTCACATCCGGCGGATCTGGGCTCACCATGCCCAAGGGGATCGGTACCGAACCTGCGGTTGTGGTTCCCGCGGCAGACATCGACAAGGTCGAGGCCTGGATCAACCAGGGCACTCCGGAATAGGCAGCGGCCGCGACCTCGGGTTTCGCTAGTTTCCGTCCGCCAGTTGCGGGCGGACGGAGAAACCCAGCGCACGGCGAGCGGTCACGAACCGCTCGCCGGTCGCAAACGAGATCATGTCGCGCAGGTCCTCGTCGTTTTCGAGCGTCGAGCGCAGTGCGTCGCCGCGTTGCTGCTCGCCAACGATGACCAGGAGCGCCGCCGCGATATC
>JAESSZ010000830.1 GCA_016763875.1 Nannocystaceae bacterium | reverse complement strand
GAAGCCGCGGTGCGGCACGAATCCATCGCTGTGTTTGGCTGCCTCGGCCTCCGCGACCTCCAGCGAATAGCTACGGGCCATCGCCGCCGTGATGTGTTTACCGCCTCGACGGTGCGTGCGGATCGCCAGCGGGCCCTTGGCACCCAATGCGATCAACTGCGTGCTGGAGCGTCCGAAGTCGACCACAAGGCTGACGGGCTGCAAACCTCTCTCAACCCCCTCGGCCGAGAGCTTCGGAAGCGACGGCATCGCAACCTGCCCGGCGGCGACGGCACCAGAGGTGACCAACTTGACGTCGGCACCCGCGTGTCGAAACGCGGCGGCGATCTGAGACACGCGATCGCTCTTTGCAGCGACCACCAACGCACGGCCACCACCACCGGGCGTCGGCACCACCACGTGCCCATGCACGAGTTGGTCGAGAGGGATCGGAAACTGGCCTTCAGCCTCGAACGACACCGCCTGGGCAATGCGCCGAGTATCTGAGAAAGGAAAACTCAGCACCCGGTATGACAGCATTCCCGCGGGCAGAGCGATCGCTATCGGGTTGCCGAGCAATCGTTTCCGACGTAGCACGCCCAAGGCCACGCCAAGCACCGCGCCCAACGGGTCGGCCGCTTCCCCGCTGTCGCTCTCGCCGACGACGGGTACGCCGACAGGTTCCTCGAATGCGTCCACCACAGACACGCCCCGGAGCCCCGAAGAGACGACCACCACTTTGATGTGGTGGGTTCCAAGATCCACGCCGACGATTTTCTGCGCCACGGTCCCTTACTCCTCCCGAATGTAGAGCCAGGCGCCTTTGCCTTGGCTGTTGGCGCGTGAGTACGCCATGTCGTAGACGCCGACGACGCGCTTGGCGACGGCTCCGAATTCAGTGATCACTTCGACGCGGTACATGGTCTCCGGCGCCACGGTCGCGAGGTCCTCCAGGCCGCCCCAACGCGAGCCGTCTTCGCGGTCCCCGCCCTTGACCCGAACCTCGATGCCCTGCGGGACCCGCGGTAGGTTTTGCGGTTGCTCCACGCTCGACAACGCCGCCAGCGGGCTAAGGAACTGATCGGGCTCCGCTATCATTGTCTTGAAATCTTCGAGCTTGGAGAACAACGAGTACTCGCGTTGCTCCATCAGCCAGTTGGCGAGCGGGAGCGTCATCAGGAGAAAATTCTCGCCTTCGGTCTTCCACTTGTCATCGGCGGCCACCGAGTGGCGAATCACCAGCGCAATCTGCTCGGCGCTGGCGAAGTTGAGGTTGACCTTGCATCCGCCGTAAACTGTGAGTTCGTGGCCGAAGGCCGCCATCCAGTCGTCGTCGATCCCTTGGACCAACTGCAGCTCGTCGACACTGTCCAGCCGCGCATTGCGGGGCGTATACGGGTCGAACAGTTGCTGATAGCGATAGTCTTCTTGGCGCGAACCCGAGCGCAGTTTGACCAGGTCAAACGCGTTGCGGTCGTCGTCGATGTAGTCCGCGAGCGCGATCAGGATGTCGGAGCGGGTATAGAACTGCCCATCCGCCTTCTCCTCCTCGAAGAACGGGTCGTACAGCGTTGGCAACATCAACGCCTCGAGGGTCTCGGTCACGCGCCCCGCGGGATTGTCGGCGTCGTCCGCTTTGGCCTGTACCGCCATGCAGTTGATGTTGATCTTTCCACTCTCGGCCGTCACGCGGTACTCGAAACTGCCCTCGAACAGCGCAAGGTCCTGCAGCGCGGAGGTGTTGAGCCCCACCAACGCCCCCAGCCCCTCTGCCCCATCTCGGGTCCCAAAAACACTCATCAGGTACGGAGCGACCTGCGTGATGTCCATCGTACCCATCATGTCGCGGAACTGACGCTGGTTGAACACCATGCGCTGGATCTCGAACAGCAACAACGACAGAGACATTGCCCCGCGCTGAACCTGGCGTGCGGCGACCTCGTCGCGCAGGTTGATAGCCGACTGAAAGTCGACCCGCGCCTGGTAATTGAACGTGGCGGTAAACGGCGCAATGATCGCGAGGCACGCCAGCACCATGAGCACGGCGACGCCATGCTGTCCGGAGGGGTGTTTGCTGCGCTTACGTTTGGCCATCGTTACTTGCTCGCGTTCTTCGAGAGGTCGATTTTTTCCTGCATCAGCGGGACGACTTGGTTGTGGAACTCGACCTCGTCGTCACCGTCGCGGATGACCAGAATGATCTTGATACGTTCAGGAAGACGGTCCGGCTGCATGTCGACCCGCATCGTCGCCCACTCGTCGCGCCATTCCATGTCGCGAGGGTCCCAGTACTTCATGTCGAACTTCACGACGTCCTCGATCAGGACGTAGGCCGGGAAGAAGTTCTCGAGGGCCTCGGGGCGGTCGCCCGTGAGCCGACGAGACTCGCGGCGATACAAATGCGAACGGCTCTTGTCGTCCGGGTCTTCTTCGACGAAGTACTGGATAACCGACTGATCGCTCTCGTCGGTGTCCTTGCGGATCCGCTGGTGCGCAAAAGCCGAGAAAGTGACCGAGTCGGCGTCGAAGCCGTCGCGCCCCTCGAACAGGGTGTAGTGCTTCTCGTCGTCCAGGGGACGGTTGAACGAGAGATAGGCCATCGACAACTCGGTGACCATTCGGCTCATGCCACCGCGAACCGTGCTGTACCGGAACTGGATCTCCTCGGAGACCTCCATCCCTTTGATCGTGCCTTTGAACCCGCTCCAGATCGACACCAGCATCATGCCCATGACGGTCAGCGAGATCATGACCTCGATAAGCGTCATGCCGCGTTGGCCACTGCGATCGCGGTTGGGCGTCATGGTCATCGTGCCGCTCCCGGGAAGCCCTTGCCACCATCACCAACACCGCCACCGCCACCAACACCGCCGCCGCCGCGACCATTGGAGCCCCCGAGTTACCGGAGTCACTCGGGCCATCGCGGGTGTCGTCAGTCTCGTCGACCTCGCCGCCGAGGGTTGGCAATTGCGTCAAAGCCGTCGGGTCGGTCCAAAACGTCGCCACACTCAAGCAGTTGAACTCATCATCCGCACACTGCGTCCCGTCCCCCGTGGAGGCGCCGAATTTCTTTTTCTTCTTCTTGCCGCCCGGCCAGCGCACCGTGCACCAAGACTTGCGGATCGAGTTCTCGATCGCCTCTTTGATGATTGGCCAAATCATGCCCAGCGTATCGAACGCGGTCTCGCCCGCATCCTGGACGTCGTATCCGCCAATACCGCCGCCGCCGTCCTCGTCGTCCGCCCCATCGGCCGCTTGCTGCAGCGCTTGGTAATCGGGCATCTCGATGAGATCGACCACGCACTGGTAGGTGACATCGGGCCACCCCTGGTCGGAGAAGTCACCTTCGAACGTGCGATCGTCGGTGCCCCAGCCGCCCTCTTCCTTCAAGATCCACTCGATCTCGATGAGTTGGTACTCGGCGAGAAAGGAAACGGTCGACAGCATTCTTGCCTGCTCGGTGGCCTTGATCCCTGCCATCTGTGAGGACAGCAGTGAGGTCAGCGACATCGACAAAATAGCGACGGCAACCAGGACCTCAAGCAACGTGAAGCCATGCGCGCCGCTGTTGCGACGGCGGCGTTTCATGGCCGCCATCAGAACGTCCTCCGCTCGGACCGATTTCCCAGCTCGTCCAACTCGTCCGACGGATCGCCTTTGACTTCGAGGTCCTCGTGACCGTCGACAATCGTCACGCGGCCGGTCAGCGGCGCGACCTTGATCGTGAAGAGGTTCTCCCCCTCCTTGTCCTGAATCTGGATGTGCGTCTGCTGGGTGCGTCCACGCGGGAAGAAGTAGATCGATGCGGTGCCAGACTCGATAGGTTGGAGGTCCTCGGCGGTCCGGACTGACACGATCTTGAAGTTGTCGCCAAACTCGATTTTCTGCGCGAGGTCGGGCAGCGCGTTGTCGTCTTCGAAGCGCTGAAACAGCGGTGGCTTGCGCCGAGGGACCTTACGCGGATGCGGTTTATAGGGGTCCAGGGCATCCTCGTAACTGGCCTCGCCATCACCGGCCGCCCCAGCGCCCCCGACGATCTCCGCCTGCACCGACTGGTTGAACGACTGCTCCGCCCGCTCGTCGCGCTTGGCTGGTTGTTCGGCCTTCGACTCGTCGTACGCCACGAGTTTCCCGTCGCGATCCGTCGCGGGCAAGTACATGCGGCCATCGCCTTCCTGTAGCCCGATGAACTTGTTCTCAAAGTCCACCAGCATTCGGTAGTGCTGGCCGGTCACCCGCGCCTTGTCGTAGCCATAGCGCACCAGGTTGGCGACCTGGTTCACCTTACGCGAGGTCTCCGCATTGCGCCCCGAGGAGAAACCAATGACCACCATGCTGAGCATCAACCCGAGGACCCCGATCACGATCAGGATCTCGATCAGCGTCATGCCACGCTGGGACGCCCTCAAGCGGCGGTTATGGTTTGGGATGGTCATCGGAAACAAAGCGGTTCAGGTTGTCCCTACTCTTCTTCTCTCGCCTCGCCTGCGCTCGACAGATCATCCTCGGTCCCGATCTCGCCATCGGGCCCACCAGAGATGACTTCGACTTCGTTGTTCTCGCAGCTGAACTCGTAGTCATTGCCCCACGGATCGGCGGCCGCCTGCTTGATGAAGCCCGACGCCTTGAGGTCCTGCAGACTTTTGGGGCACTTGCCGCGCTTCTGTAGCCTGTACAGATCGATCGCGCCCGCGATCGTTCCGCATTGGTTGCGTGCGGTTGAGATCTGCGCGTCGTTGAAACTGTTGAACGCCACCACGCCAACACCACCGAGGATGAGGCTGATGATCGCGACAACGACCATGATCTCGATGAGGGTCATGCCACGCTGCGTGGCGAGGGCGCGTCGGATGTCGTTGCGATTCATTGTTCTTGCTCTCTTGTTGGTGATTGGCATCGGGAGAAATGTCTGATGAAGCCGGTTCATGTGCCCGCCATCTCGGTGAGCATCATGATTGGGCGCATGATGGAAAAAACAACGAAACCAACCGCGATGCCCATGATGACGATCATCAATGGCTCGAGCAGCGCGGTGAACCGTCCGATCGAGGTGTCGGTTTCGCGGTCGTAGGTGTCGGCGACATCCTCGAGCATCTGCTCAAGTTGTCCCGAACGCTCGCCCACGGCGATCATGTGGGTGACCAGCGGCGGGAACTCACCACTGTGTTTGATCG
>JAESSZ010000829.1 GCA_016763875.1 Nannocystaceae bacterium | reverse complement strand
TCCTCGAAGAACTCCTCGCGCACCGCCTCGATGGCATGCACACGATCGGCCCCCGCTAGACGCGAGAGCTTGCGACGCAGCAATCGTCGGTGGGCTTCCTCTTGTGCACCCGCCAGCTGGCTCTCCAGGAACTGGATAGCCAGGGCATCACTCGCATACTCGGTGATGAGCGTGGCGGCGTAGCGACGGACCAGAGGATCGGCACCAAAAGCGGCCGCCCGCCGGATACGTTCGACCCCGTCCGCGGCAAACGCTTCGCGTTCTTGTTCCGTGTAGCCCGGCGTGGACCCGACCTGCGTGGTGAGCAGCATGCCGTACGAGTAGAGCAACTCGTGGCTCTCCGGAAACTGCACCAGGCCGCGCTCGTAGATCCGTGACGCCCGTTCCACCATGGGGCGGGTGATCTTACCCTGGCCCCCGTAGATCGCCGTGATCGCGCCCCAGGTGTAGGGTCGATAGAATCGCGGTGCGAGTCCGTTGATCCCTTCGACGTAGCGCTCGACGAAGTCGATGTCGGTTTTACCGATGTGCTCGCCCGTAAAAACGAGGGCCCGGATCCAGACCAGATCCGCGAGTGCCTCCCGGTATCCGAGACTCATCGGTCGCAGGTTTCCGGGAGGGGGGACGTACAGGACGTCGAGCTGGGGTGGCCACTGCTCGCGTTGGACCGCCACGTCCTCGTGCAGCGTGGTGGCGGCCCCAAGCATCGCGAAAAACGCGAGTCCGCCGCCGAGTCGGCGCAGCGCTTGGCCGAGTCGGCCCGGTGAGAGTCGACCGGCCGACGCCTCCGGCCGCTGCCCGGCTGTCTCGTTGCTGGTCGCGCCCACGGTGCAGCGGCATCGTAGCAACGCCTGGCTGGCGCGGTAACCCGTCCCGGGATCGGGACGTTGTCAGTGTCGCGATGATGTACCTCTCCTTCATTGGGCTGCTCGTGGTGGTTGGAGGCTGGGTGGCCTACCTCGCGACGGTCCCCAAGGGCAACGTTCCCGCGCGGCCCGTGGCCCATGTCGTAGCGATGCTGCTGGGCGCCGTATTTTCCGTCGTCGGTTTGGCGCTGGCGGTGCGCGACGGCCCATGGAGCACCTCGGCGGCTCTCGCCGTCCCCACGCTGATGATGTCGGGACTGTTCTTCTATCTGCTCACGCAGCGCAAGACGCCGCTGGGCGAGATCCGCATCAAACTCGGGGACACGCTGCCTGCGTTCGCGACACCCGATTCCGAGGGCCACGTGTTTGAGACCGCCACGTTGGCGGGGCAGCGCGTGCTCATCAAGTTCTTCCGCGGCCGCTGGTGACCTTATTGCAGCGCCGAGTTACGGCGTTTCGAAGCAATGAAAGACGAGTTCACGCGGCGTGGAATCCGGATGATCGCCTTGAGTAAGGACACCGTCGAGCAAGCCGCGCATCACAAGATTCGCGATCGCCTCAGCTTCACGTTGTTGGCCGATCCGACGCTCAAGGTGATCCGCCAGCTCGGCTTGGAACACCACAAAGCCATTGAGTTCTCCAAGGGAGGATTCACCGTTTTCGGCATGCCACTGGCGCTGGTGCCTCAGTTTGAGACCATGGCCATTCCAACGACACTGCTCGTTGACGAAGCCGGAACGGTCGTTTGGGTGGACCAGGCCGACGACTATCGGCTTCGCAGCAGCGAAACCCGCGTGCTCGCTGCCGCCGATGAGGCGTTTGGGACGGCAGTGGCGCAGACACCCGGCTAGGCTGGCGCGCGGCCCGGACATCGGCGCCCACGAGAAAGGCCGCAACCCCAGAGGGGCCACGGCCTTGTCTCGCCGCCGGGAGCGTGCCGGCGAATCAACTTGACTGGATTACCGGGAGCTACTCAACCTCTTGGTCGATGTACAGACCGGCCGCTGCGTTGACGCCGTTCTGGTCGCCTGCGCCCGCTCGCTCATACGTCGAGAAGATAAGGTCGGAGTCCAGGTCGCCAAACGCTTGCGCGGTGAACTGACACTCGCCAAAACCCGTGGCAGACGTGTTGTTGGCAAGGAAGTTGTAGCGGAAGAAGTGGGCCTGTTCCTGCTGGAAATTCAGACCGTTCCAGATGTTGTTGTCGGTCCACTGCGTCATGTCGTAGTAGCCGGCACCTGCACCGCCGACACTGGGCACACAACGGCCGCCAGGACCGTCGTTGCAGTCGAGTGCGTTCGGCGTCAATCCAGCACTCTGGGCACCTGCTGGTGCGGTGAGGTACGGGCACCGGTGGGGTGCCTGGTCCGAAATAGCGCCACCCGAGCCGAGAATCGCAACTTGGCCACGCTCGACATGCTCCTCATTGAAATACGCTGAGGCTGCGTCGAACACCTTCGCGAGTTGGACCCGCGCTTCGGACGTCTTGGCGCGACGCATGTACTTGGTGAGGGCCGGTACAGCGATTGCTGCGAGGATGCCGAGGATGGCGACCACGATCATCAGCTCGATGAGCGTGAAACCGCGGGCGTTTTTCCATTTCTTGATGTCTACGTACATGCTGTGTTGCTCCCGTGTTCTTGAAAAGTCTGGCGACGGCCGTGGCCGTCATGTCTTAGCGAGTGGTCCCCGATTGCGGGCACGGCCGCGCGACTCACTCGTTCTCTAGGTAGGTTCCCAACGCGCTGTCGGTGTAGTTGACGGTGTCTTCGTAGTGCGAGGCCGTGAACGCCCAGAAGACGTTGTCGAAGTCGAAGTCGCACAAGGCGTAAGAAAAGAACCAGTCCCGGGCGAAGTAGGCGTCCGTCCCGGCCGGAAAAACTTCACCGATAAGCTCGCCACCGATGCCGGCGGGGACGCCCGCAGGATTGATGGGGTCATTTGCCCCGTAGCCCGAGATTGTGGCGTAGCCGCACCGCGACTGCGCGCCGCTCGGGAGGAACCGCAGGGCGTCAAAGCCGTTGAGTTGGGCGCCGCCGCGGGCGAAGGAGCCCGCGCCGATTGCAGCCGCGGTGTACCCCGGGGCGTTCACGTCCCAGGCGAACGGCTCCAGGGTGGTCGCGAACACCGTCGCAAGGGGGTAAGTGCATGCCGCACCTTCGCAGTTCGTTGTGCTGGCGTAGTGCCCGTGCACCGACCGGAACGTCTTTTGACGCATGTTGAGATTCGACAGGTCGCTGATGACGTCGGTCTTATGCGCGTTGCGAACGTGTCGCGTGTAGGCCCCAATCGCCACTGCGGCGAGCACGCCAAGGATGACCACGACCGTCATCAACTCGATGAGCGTGAATCCACGCTGGCCGCGGAGGGCGGCATCGGGTCGATAAGGCATGGGGCGTTTCACGGCACCCACAGGGGTTAGCACGCAGCGTGCCAACTCTTTGTTCGAACCTCCGGCGCAGTGTTCGGCGAGGTTGCGGCCGAAAGGCATAAGCGCCTCGGGGCATTTTGGACGGGGCGCCAGACAAAAAACGTCACCGGGTGCCGCGTATCGTCGCCGTCCCACAACAGTCGACTTGCCGGGCGACCGGTTGACCGTTGCGCGAGCCATCGGTCGGACCATTGGTCGGGCGATCGGCTTATCCATTGCGTTCACCGTGCATGTCACGCCCTGAGGGGACCGTGATGCCCAGTTTATCGAGCCGGTAGCGCAGCGAGCGGAAAGAGACGCCCAGGAGTTTGGCGGCGTCTTTCCGAACGCCACCCGTCCTTTCCAGGGCCCGAGTGATGAGCCGGCGTTCGAGATCGGCGACCGCTTGGTCGAGGTCGATGCCCGACTCGCCGAGTTCTGGTTCGCGCGGGGTCGCACCGGGGGCTTTAGACCTCCGGCGCGTGGGGAGGTTTTCCGCCGACACCGACGTTCCAGTCTCAAGCGCCACGGCGCGTTCGACGAGATTCTCGAGTTCGCGGACATTGCCCGGGTAGTCGTAGTTGAGAAACCACTGCATCGCCTCGGGGCGGATCCCCTCGAGGTTGCGCGCCATCTCGCGGTTGAAACGCGCGAAGAAGCGGTCGACCAAGAGAGGGATGTCCTCGGTGCGATGACGGAGTGGAGACAGCACGATCTGCACGACGTCGAGACGAAAATACAGGTCGTTGCGGAACTCGCCGGCTTCGACCGCGGCTTCGAGGTCTCGATTCGTTGCCGCCACCACGCGAGTGTTCGCTTCGACTTCCCGTGTGCTGCCGACGGGGCGGATGCGCCTTTCCTGGAGCGCGCGCAGGAGTTTCACCTGCATGCCGAGCGAGAGCTCGCCAATCTCGTCGAGGAACAATGTCCCTCCTGTGGCCGCGACGAACACGCCATCGCGTGAGGTGGCCGCGCCAGTGAACGCTCCTTTCACGTGCCCGAAGAGCTCGGACTCCATCAAGTTCTCGGGAATGGCGCCGCAGTTGATCGCGACGAAGGGCCCACCGGGTCGGTCAGACTCTGCGTGCAGTGCTCGAGCGACGAGCTCCTTTCCGGTGCCCGATTCGCCGCAGATCAGCACGTTAGCCCGCGTCGGGGCCACTTTTCGGACCAACTCGAACAACTTGAGCATGGGGGGCGAGCGTCCAACCATGCCGTCCAGCGACTGCACACCACGCAGTTGCTCGCGCAGTCGCTGGTTCTCGCTGGTGAGGTCGACGCGTTCCAACGCGCGGCGCACCACCACCTGGATCTCGTCGACCTTGAACGGTTTCCCAACGTAGTCGTAGGCGCCGAGCTTCATGGCTTGGATCGCGGTGTCAGTGGTGGCGAACGCGGTGATCATGATGACCAAGGGGGGCGAGGGCATGGCCACCGCGCGCCGCAGCTCTTCCATTCCGTCGATACCCGGCATCGTCAAGTCCGTGATGACCAAGTCGTAACGTTTTGTTGCCATCTGCCGCAGCGCCAGCTCTCCGCTGGCGACGGCTTCGGCGTTGTGACCTGCCTTCATGAGGCAGATCGACAGGAAGTCGCGCATGCCCTCCTCGTCGTCGACAATTAGGATTTCGGCGGGGCGCTGGCGCGCCGGTTCCGTGGCGATCGGCACAGTCCTCGGCGTACCAGCTCGCTACCGCTGGCAACGAGCTGGGCCGGATCGGCGCGCGGTGGCCCACCGTGGCGCAACACGACCAGTAGGTGTCCGCCCAGGCGGCATAGCAGCGCCCGGTCGCGCAACGCCCACTCAAGGCGTTTGAGAACACGCCCGACGAGAGGAATTGCCAACAGATGGGGGACGGGGGCGACGATCCGCAACCCGTGTACGTTGGTCACGACGAGCGACTTGGGTAGTCCGCCCACAAGCAGACTGAGGGTCTCGAATCGCGTGAGGCCCCGGGCGGACTCGATGCACATTGGGCCAGGTTCGAGCGCTTTGGCGGGGCGCCGAAGTCCGTGGACCGCGCCCCATAACGATAGCGGGTTGTCGATCTCCACCAAGGCGGTGCCCCCGGGCTCGAGTACCCGGGCAATCTCGGCCAACGCGCAACGAGCCGCACGTTCAGAGGTTTCCGGGTCGCGGCCGAGGTGCGGCAGGGTGCGCACGCAGTAGACCAGCGAAAACGACGCGTCGGCCCAGGGGAGCCTTATGGTGTCGCCGCGACCGAGGTCCGCCGCGTCCACCACCGCCAACGATGCCGCTCGCTGTGCGACCCAGGTGGTCACCTGGGGAACACCACGCCCCAGATCCAGCACCCGCTGTCCCGCGGCGTGGCGCATGACCAGTTCCCCCAGCATTCGGTCGTGCAGGCGCTCGCATGCATCGTGTTCGTGGCCGATGACGCGTGCGCCCCCGGGGGCTGCGACCTCGGACCGAATGACGACCGCGGGCCGGGTTGTGCCACGGTCGGGTCCATTCGTTGACCCGCTCACGGCCGCCATGGTACGCCTTGCTGCGTCTGGAGCCCTATTATGCCGACTAAGATCCTCGCGATCGACGACAGCAAGACGATGCGTCTGGCCATCAAGATCACCTTTGCGGCTGAGGACGCCGAGGTGACGTCGGTGGGAAAAGGAACCGAGGCAGTTGCCCGGGCCAAGCAGGTCGAAGCTGACGTCATTCTACTCGACGCCAAACTTGCCGACGGTGAGCCCAGCGGACTTGAGTTGTGTCGCCAACTGAAGAACGACGCGGCGACCGCCAAGATCCCCGTGATCTTGCTGGTCTCCAACCAAGACCCGCCAGCCGCGAGTGAGGTTGAGGCCGCTGGTGCGGACGACACCGTCGTCAAACCCTTCGAGTCACAAGACCTTATCGACAAGGTCGCGGCAGTGCAGGGCAAGCCCATCAAGGCACCCATCGCATCGCCAGGTTTTGTGAAACCGGCGGGGGCACCCGCGGCTACGCCCCGGCCTCCAG
>JAESSZ010000082.1 GCA_016763875.1 Nannocystaceae bacterium | reverse complement strand
TCTAAGAAGTTCGCGTCATCAACAATATCAAAGATGATTTCTTTCATATCGTAAGGCTTCTTAGGGTTGGCAGGAACTATATCTCTGAGCTTATTATTGTCACGATAGATGGAGTCAGAAGAATATTTTGTGGTTGCTTCTCTAAAATTAGATTGAGGGATGAAAGCCAGAAGCTCTCGCACTCTCTCAAAGCACTCATCTTCATTATGGCATTTGAAATTGGCGACTCCTGATTTTTCATTATGAGTCGCTGCTCCACCAAGTTCTTCTTTTGTGACTTCTTCGTGAGTAACAGTCTTGATAACATCTGGACCTGTTACAAACATATAAGAAGTTTTATCCACCATGAAAATGAAATCAGTAATGGCCGGAGAATAAACTGCACCGCCAGCACAGGGTCCCATTATCAAAGAAATCTGAGGAATCACTCCAGAAGCTTTAACGTTGCGGTAAAAGATTTCAGCATATCCGCCAAGGGCATCAACACCTTCTTGAATTCGTGCTCCACCGGAATCGTTTATTCCAATCATAGGAATTCGGTTTTCAAGAGCAAAGTCCATGATCTTACAGATCTTCTTAGCGTGAGCAGCACCAAGGGAGCCGCCGTAACAAGTGAAGTCTTGTATCGGTCCATCCGAGGCATCCGGCGTGCTGGCACGGCCGCGGCCATCATCCGAAGCCTCCGCCGCACGCAAAGTTGGCCGCTCGGAGTCGTCTGGTGCCCTCGCTGCGCCAAAGCTGGCCAAGGCCTCACCCACGAGTGTCACACCACGACCTGCTGCCGAAGCCTCTGGCGTTCGCGCCATTCCGGACGTCGCGGCCTCCACCGCATTGTCGCTACGCGGTTCGAACTTGGACGGCGCGCGATTGAACGGCGTATGCCTCGCGGGTGCAGACCTCTCTGATATTCGACTGCGACGGGCCGACCTCGGGCACGCGGATCTTCGTCGCGCAACGCTAACCAACGCTCAGTGCGACGGCGCCCTGTTCGACGACACCGACCTCTCCAACGCCCGACTTCAAGGCGCGAACCTGCGCGGCGCAAGCTTTTGTGGAGCGACGCTCAAAGACACCCTGCTTGAAGGGGCGGACCTCAGCGAAGCTGACCTTCGCCAAGTCGACCTCTCCTCGGTTCAACAGCTCAACACTGCACGGCTGCACGGCACGAACCTCGACCGAACCGTTCTGATCGGGACCACGCTTGACCGCATCGACCTGGCGAATGCGAGTCTCAACGAAGCCAACCTCATGGCAGCTTCGCTCAACGAAGCCAACCTCGACGGGGTGCGAGCCGTTGCCGCCGACTTCAGCCAGGCGCAGCTGAGCAAGGTGTCGATGCTGGGCGCCGACCTTTCACAGGCGATTTTTTGCGAAGCGAATCTCGCCGATGCACGTGCGCGCTCGGCAACGCTCACCGGCTCGGACTGGTCGGGGTGCGAGGCGCCGCGCGCCGATCTGTCCAATGCGAATCTCGACGAGGCATCCTTCGATGGCGCACAAATGGTCGGCGCCTCCATGGACGGCGCTTCGGTGGTCGGTGCAAGCCTCGTGGGCACCAATCTTGCCAATGCCCGACTCGTCCGCGGACAACTCCGTTCCGTGAAGGCTGACGGCATTATCTTGGATGGCGCCGACTGCCGTGAAGCGAGTTTTGTTGGCGCGGCGATGCGGGACGCGAGTCTCAAGCGCGCGCGACTGGGCGCAGCCAAGCTGGTCGGGACGAAACTCCAGGGGGCAAACCTCGAGGGTGCAGATCTTGAGCGAGCCGACGTCGCTGGCGCCGACTTCTCGGACGCGAGTCTCGCGGGTGCATCGATCCGAGGTGCACTCAATCTTGCCAAAGCCCGACTCGAAGGCGCAGACCTTTCGGGGGCTGACCTCCGCGGCGCAGACCTCAAGGGAGCGGCGTTGCGCCAGTGCAGTCTCGCTGGCGCAGACCTCACAGGGGCTGACCTGTGCGGCGCTGACCTTGCGGGAGCCGATCTCCGTGGGGCGAGGCTCGGCGGCGCGGACGTCACCGGAGCCAAGTTCGCCAATACCAACCTGAGCGGCTGCGACCTGCGTGGGCTGGCCAACGCAGCAGACGCCAACTGGCACAAGGCCAAGCTCACGGGCGCAAACCTGACCGGGCTCAAACTGGGTGGCGCGGACTTCTCGGAGGCGACCCTGAGACAAGCGGTACTGCGCGACGCTGACCTGGAGTTCGCCGACTTGAGCGGTGCAGATCTTCAAAACGCAGATCTGGACGGGGCTGTCGTCGTCGGTACCATTCTTCGCGACGCGTCGCTGCAGTCGGCCCATTTCCGCGGCTGCACCGGCTTGGCGGACGCCGACTGGAGCGGCGCTGACCTGGAGTCCGCCAACTTGTCTGGCGCGAAGCTCTCTCGCTCCAGCACCTTCACTCAGGCGAAACGGTTCGACAATGCCAACTTGCAGCGCTGCGAGCTCAAGGGTCTTTCGTTCGGCAAGAGTTCCCTGGTGGGTGCGAAGCTGTCGGGGGCCAGCATCGCGGGGGCCAACTTCGTCGGGGCCGATCTTTCACGCGCAGACCTGACGCGCGCCGATGCTTGCGGGGCAAAGTTCGACAACGCGACGGTCAAAGACGCGTGCTTCGACCAAGCGCAGATTCGAAGCGCCAGCTTCAAGGGCGTCGACTTCGACAGCACCGCGTCCGCCGATGACATCGACCGGTCGTCCGCGACCTTCGAGTAGCGGGCTGCCGCCCTCGCGGGGTGTCCGCCTCGCGGGGCAAACAGAGATCGACAATACGCGTACCATCCCGCGCCGTGACGAGTCCGTCCATCGATCCGCAACACCCTCAACCTCCTGGCCGTCGCGTCGCGAGGCTCAGAACATTGATCCTCAGCTCGGTTTTCGGCTTGTTTCCCGTAACGTGCGGCGGCCCGCAAGTCAGCGACGACAAGCCACGCGTTCCTCCATCACCCGAGGCGAAAAACTCCCCCAATCCGAAAGCGGACCCGAGTCCACCCGAGGCGAAGGGCGTCCCAGCCGCGGTCGATCCGCCGCCCCCGGCAGGCGTGATCTTGCCGGTTGTCGGGCGTCCCCGCAAAGTGTTCGGCGGCACCAAGAAGACCGCGTACGACTGGAAATCGATCTACGAGGTCGACCCCGCCGACCCTGCAATCGTCAGCGCCCTGGCGAGCGACGACGCGACGTCAACCTGGGACGCGGGTGACGCAGCCCTTCACCTGTACGAGGACCAACTCGAGGCGGCGGGCGTAGAACTGACGCGTGGACCCGGCACCGCGATGTACTACCAAACAGGCGACCTCGTCGTGGCCGCCAATAGCGGCTCTCAGTTTCACCGCGATGACCCCACCGGCTTCACTGTCTCGGTCGGGCCAGCTGGGGGATAGCGGTTCAACCTCGCGGAGCGGGAGCAGGACACGCCGTGGTGCCAACGCTCGTACGCTCAGCGAGATCCAGGCAGCGCTGCCCCGCGATTGGCGGAGGCGCGGCGGGATCCGGTCCACACGGGAAGGCGCCGTCCGTCGCCCAAAGAGCTTCGCCTGACGCGACCCCATCGATGAGCAAGTTCGTCACGTTGGCGCCAATGTCGAGACCGTCGCCCGCCACGTCGTGCATGTTGCTTTCCTCGGGCACATAGACCAGGCACAACTCGCGGTCCAGACCGACGAGAGTGGCCGCTTCACTGCGGTTGAGTCGGGCATTGCCCGCGCGATCGTCGAATGCGTCGGTGTCGATGTCGGGGTAGACATAGTCTTCACCCGCGCTACCAAATGCATTGCTCCACTCCACGGACCACGTATCGATCGGTCCTGAGATCTGGATGCCGTCCTCGCCTGCTCCAACGACGAGCACGTGATCCAGGGTGAGCGAGCACGCTCCGTCGAGACATCGCTCGGGAGTGACCTCTCGCCCTGCGATGCCGTCGCCTCCGGGTTGCACAACGGTCACGTGACGCAGCACCAAGCCGTCGGGGTCTTCGATCCGGACGCCGAGTTCACCAGGAGCGATGGCGACAAAGTCCACCAGTTCCGCACCGCGCGAGGGGATGTTGTCGGCATTGCTCTCGAACTCGATGCCCGTCACGTCTCCGATCGAGACCGACTCGAGAATACGTATACCCGAGCCCGCCCGCTCGCCGTCGATTCCGATACCACCAACCACATGGTAGCCCCGGCGGCTGCCTTCGCTGACGCAGTTCTCGCAAAGGAAATCGTTGCTGTGCTCGATGTAGAACGTCGCATCGCCGCGCTCGGGGTCTCCGGAGCACTTTGGACAGTCGGTCGTCCCCACGACCGTCTTGTCTGGGCAGTCGGGCAGATCAGGACATGCGGGGAGGTCGGCAACCTCGTGGGAGTTGCCGTAGCAGCGGCGGCAGGTGGCGCGATTGGTGCGATAGAACGCAAAGCCGGACCGGAAGAAATCGTGAACCTCGACGTCCTCGACCAGTATGTCTTCGGTACCGCTGATGATCGCAGCGTGTTCGTTGTAATAGCGGTTGGTATGGCTCGCCAAGATCTGTCGTAGTTCAATGTGGTGCGAGCCGCCGACCGTGATCGGCGACCGCCACAGCCCGCCTTGGTCCGACGCCAGGTCAGCGCCCATGATCGCAAGACCCCGCACACGCCAGTAGCCGCAGTCCTC
>JAESSZ010000828.1 GCA_016763875.1 Nannocystaceae bacterium | reverse complement strand
GGCCGGACCTCACCGTGGTCCAACAGCGCGGACAAGAAGCCGCAACGTGTGTGCTCCGCTTCACCCGCCGAGGGGTCACACGCCTCGGACTCCTGCCGCAACACGTCGAGCGACACGTCGAACTCCGGCAGCGGACGCAGGGTCTCAGAGGCAAAGGGGCCTATCGAGGCTCTCGACAAAGCACGCGACGTCCACGGGACTCGGGAGTGCATTGAGTAGGTCGACCGCCGCCGCAATCGCGCCCGCCCGGCGGCTACCAGTCCGACATGCCACCCAAGTTGGTGACGCGTTCGTAGCCCGCCTTTGTCAGAATATCCTTGGCGATCCCCGCTCGCCGACCCGACTTGCAATAGACCACCACGGGCTTGCTCTTGTCACCGTCTGTCATCTCGCCGACCTTGTCGAGCTGGGCTTGGAGCGCGGTGTGGGGGATGTGTTGCGCCCCGTCGATATGCCCCTCGCCAAACTCCTCGGCGCTGCGAACATCGAGCAGGAGCGCCCCGTGTTCGTTGACCAGGCGATGCGCCAAGGGGGAGTCTCGGTCGGGCAGCGGGTCGGGGAGCTCAGTTGCCGACTGCCCCGCGGCGGCCGGCGCCACCGGGTCAGGCTCCGCAGTTGGGCTTGTGACCGGCTTGCTCTCACACGCGCTGGCGAGAGCAAGAGCGGCGAGTGAAAGGGCGAAGGAACGAACACCGGTCATAGCGGCAAGTGTGTGCCATGACACTCAGGGCGACAACCTGACGTCAGTCGCTCCGAGGCAAGCACGATCCTCAGCGCGGGCCTCGCAATCGTGCGACGGATCGACATATGAAAGATGACTCCGGCGTCGTCGCTGACACCACCGCCACCGCCACCGTCGTCACCGCAGCACGCGCCAACGAGTGCGAGAGTCAACGCGATCGGGCACGCCGCGAGTATCGAACGCGGGACCTCGCCGAGACCGAAACGCAGTTTTCCTCCTTGCCCGCGCGGCTGGAGTGTTCCAAGCTCCAGATCGGTGTCGCGGGTCAGTTCAAGCAACATGGGTCATCGCTCGATGTTTCCGCGGGCGGCCGCCTTCGCAGCGATGCTGTCGGTGGCGTGCGGCGGCGACGACGAACCCACGCTCAACGCTTCGACGTCGACCACAACGACCGGCTCGCCCTCCACCGACACGACGACGGGCACCGGCCCCGTGTCGACCGGCTCATCCTCGAGCACGGGCCCGGACGCATTCGTGGACACAACGGCGGCACTCGACAGCTCCACCACGGCCGCGCCCTGCGACGGTGTCAGCGCGGTGTTCTTTGATCTGGGAGGCACGTGGGTGGGCGACAACCCCGGCGTGTCGGGCAAGTTTGTCGAACGGCCGGGGGCGCGTGCGTTGTTGGACTCACTGCGGGATGCGGACATCCAGCTCGGTCTCATCACCACCGTACCGAACAACTTTACGGCCCAGGATCTGCGGGACCTCCTCGAAGAGCCCGATTTGCTGGAGTCGTTTGACCTCATCTTGATGAGTTCGCAGGCGGCCGCGAGCCCCAAACCCGACCCGGCGATGTTCGTGGAAGCCCACAGCCTGCTGCGCGGTGCGCCCGCGATCGAGCAGACGGCATTCATCACCGAAGAGCTCGCTGACATTGCCAACACCGAGCTTGATCCCACACTCGGCGCCCGGGCCGCGGGCATGCTCGGCGTACATTTGTCGGACACGACGCCGAGCGCACTGGCCGACTACACGATTACATTCGACTCACTGTTATCCACCGCCGAGGCACCCTGGCTCGGGTGTCCTTAGCGGCCAATCGGCTCTTACCCACATAGCTTGAAGCATGAAAACGTCGCCGATCCTCAGCATCACACTGTCTATCGGCTGCAGCTCGACCCCGCAGACGAGCGCGGATTCCAGCACTGGTGCCACGGACGGCAGCCAAGGCGACAGCAGCGGGTCAACCTCTCCCCGCACCGATCCGCCGTCCGGGACAGACGACAGCACGACTGGCGGGGACAAAACCGCGGATGGCACGACGGGGTCCACGGGCAGCCGGACGGACTCTCGCGGCACCCAGGGCACAACAACCACGGGCCGAGGCTCAACTGACGCCGACGGCACCGACAGCACGACCACGGAAGACAGCGGCAGCAGCAGCAGTGGCGACAGCAGCGGCAGCAGCGACACGGGCCCCGAGGCGTTCGACTGCGCCATGGCCCCCGAGACGCCCGTCTCCGTCCAGTTGCTCTCGGGCCCGCGCGGCTACCACGGGTTGGTCATCACCGACGACGGCCGCATGATCGGCAGCGACGGGGTGTCGCTGATGGCGTCCACCTACGACGGACGCCAGCAACTGCTCCTCCCGGGCATCGGCCAAGGGCAGCAGATGGACTGGCTGCCCGACGGAGACTTCGCGTTCTCGACCGACGCCAACGCTCTCTCCCGGGTCGGCACCGATGGCACCACGAATGTCATTCGCCCCAACATCGCCGCCTACGGGGTGGTCACCGGTCCCGATGGCATGGTGTACGTCAATACGGGGCTCGCTGGCGGGCGCATTGGTCGTGTAGACCCCGGGACCGGCGACCTCACCCTGCTGTTCGACGGCGTCGAGGACCAACAGGCCCATTCGCTTGGCTTCAGCCCGGACTGGAGCCGGATGTACGTCGGAACTGCGAGCTACACGGAAGGGACAATCTTCTACGCGGACCTCGACGGCGACATGAACCCGACGACCGGCCTGCAGGTTCTCAGCACGGATGCCGACAACGGCGAGGTGCCCAACGGCTACTACGACGGGATCGCCGTGGATGCCTGCGGCACGCTGTACGTCACCGACTACTACTCCTCAAGCATCTATCGGATCACAGCCGATGGAACGACGACGCTGTACTGGGAGCCCGACTCCTCGACCCTGTACGCGCATGGTCTGGTGTGGGGCAGCGGCAGTGACGGCTGGATGTCAGACGCGCTGTATCTGCCGCAGCCGTACAACGAAAACAGCGTGACCGAGTTGGTCGTCGGCGTTCCCTCCCGCGAGTTCGCCGGAGTCGTGGTCAACGCCCCGATTCCGCTTTAGTCCCACATACAGATCGACGCCGAGAAGCAGGTCATCCCGGTCGGACAGCTGCCGCCGCCTCCACAGTCGAGCACACATTCGTCGTCACCTTCGCCGGTCACGTCCTGGCACGAGACGGGTGCGGTGCCGCCGGGTGGAGGGACGCCGCAGTCGCCCACGACGTTGCACTCTTCGGTGCACACCGAGACGGTCGGCGGATCCGTGTCGTTGCTGAGGCAGATGCCCTCCAGCCCGCAGATCGAAGCGCCCTCATTGAGGCAGTCGCCGAAGGCCACGCCGTCGGCACCCTCGCCTGGCCAGACGCAAGCGATCTCTGCGAAGCACTCCATCCCGGTTGGGCACGTGCTGCCGTCTGCGCAGTCGATGTGGCACAGGTTGCCCCCACCCGCGATGTCGCCACAAGCCGCGACCGCCGTCCCGGTGACGGGGGCAGCCGGGCAGTCGCACTCGTCGACGCACTCGGTGATGGCGCAGACGCCCACGATGACCGGGTCGCCGCCCGTCAGGCATGTTGGGGCATTGCCGCCACAGTCGCTGGTATCGATGGCATTGCCCACGCCCAGACACTGAGCGTACTCACCGTCGACGTCGTGGCACTCCGGGGATCCTGTCGTACCACCACCGGTCGGGAAGCACACCCCGGCCACGCAACTGTCGCCCGGCCCACACGGCGGGTCACATTCATCCGAACCCGTGTCCGGCCCATCGTCTTCGCTCGCGTTGGAAGTCGTCGTCCCCGGGCCGTCGTCGTCCGGATCGTCTTCG
>JAESSZ010000827.1 GCA_016763875.1 Nannocystaceae bacterium | reverse complement strand
TGGCTGCGGCCGGGGCGGGCTCGCGTCCCTCAAGTGCGTCCACCAAACGACCATCACCGACCAGGGTCCGTGTCTTGGCGATCGCCGCCGCTGTATTGCCATCCTTGGCCAGGCGTTCCGCCACCGCGACCAGGGCTGGTAACGGTTCGAGTTTTCCCACGAGTTCCCGCGTTCGAAAGTCGCGAGGGCGAGCCAGTGTGATCGAGAAACTCCGTGTTGCGTCTGCACCCAAACGATCCGCGACCGCGACCGTGGCCGCGGGCGCCAGCGCTGACATCACCGCAGTGAAGCGCTCACCGGATACGCCGATCCGTCGACCGGCGGGGGTTGGCGAAAGAGGTGCGGCAATGAGCCAGCGCAGCGGACGGGAATCGACGACCGGGGGCATCGGCGCCAGCCTACCGCGAACTGGCAAACGCACCACGGCCAACCACTGCTCGGGTGACCGATTCGAGCCCGAGTCGCGCCGTGAGTGGCAGGACTCGGCGTGCGCGGACTTATCGCTGCGCGGCCGCGCCACGGAAGCGGGCGAGCCAGCGCTGTTGGCTCATCCCGTTCTCGCTCACAAACCCCGTCGCGTAGATCTGGCCTGCGCTGCCCACGACGCCGCCCGCAGGGATGATCGCGCCGAGCGGGACCGAGGTCGTGCTGCTGCACGCAATTGTTCCGTCTTCACGCAGTGTTGCGTTGACGGCAGCCCAGTCGCCACGTTCTTGGTCGAGGGTGAGCACCAGCCCGATGTCGCCCGAGTCACTCACGCCCAGCGCGTTGAGGCGGTGCCGAAGACCGAGCTCCGTGGTGTCTGTGTCCGCCTGCCAGATCTCGTTGCCGTCGGTGTCGAACTTCATCACCCAGAACCGCCAACCAGACGTGACGGCGCCGTTGTTGAAGCCCATGACGACGTTGCCGTTCGCATCGTTCGCAACGCCCGCCCAGCTGTGTTCGTCTGAATCACCGCCGGCAAATGGCGCCACATCCCATTGGGGCGCCCCGCCACCCGGGGCGAATTTGATCAGGTGAACATCGCGCTCATCGAAGTTCACGTAGACCTCGAGTTGCGCGAAAATGTTGCCGTCAGCGTCGGTCGTCACCGCGCCGCCCGTATCGAGGGAGAAGGTGCCGTTGCCTGGGCCGCCGTACGTCTCGGTCCACATCGGCTGACCGCTGGTGTCGTATTTGCGCACCCAAAGGTCGGTGTCAGCGTCGGCGTCTCGGACGGTTCCCGTGACGATCGCGTTGCCGTCCGCGTCGAAGGTCGCGCCCACGCCCGCGTCGTCGCCACTATCCGTGCCGTCGTGCGTGTCGCTCCATGTCAGCGCTCCTGCGTCGTCGTACAGGCGGACCCAGATGTCGCGCGTGCCTGGAGCACCCACGGTCCCGACCACCAAAACGTTGCCGTCGCCGTCGACAGCGACCGCGCCAGGTTCCACGCCCAGTCCGTCGGCCAGCGGGACCGACGATAGCTCCGTTCCCTCTGCGTCGTAGCGACCGAGCCACAGCTGAGCACCGCGGTCTGTCTCAACCGAGCCGAGTACGACGATCGAGTTGTCGGGACTGACGGCCGCAGCCAAGCCGAAACTTCCGTCGTCGGGCTCACCGATTGCCACCTCCCACGTCAGGCCACACTCGGAGATGCATGAGTTGTTGCAGGCATCGTCGTAGCGCGTGTTCCCGTCGTCACACTGCTCGTCGTCGTCGATGACGCCGTTGCCACACAAGCCTCCGGCACCCGTGGGACCATCGTCGGTGTCGCCCTCGGTATCACCCTCCGTATCGCCGTCACCCCCGGTGGTGTCATCGGGTGTGCTGCCGCCTCCGTCGCATTCGCAGCCGCCCAACTCGTGGCCGTTGGGCGCGCACAACTGAGTGCCCGCGCGACCATCGATGCAAAGACAACCCAGCGCTTCTCCGGGGGTGCACGCCAGCATCGGGGGATCGAAAGCACCCGAACTCGCGCTGCCGTCGGGAGGCTCGGGCGTATCGTCGCCGCAACTCACAGTGATGAGGGCGGCGGCGGCAACCGTCAGCAGGGGCAATACGGTCCGTACACGGGTCATGGCGCCTCGACTCTGCATGACGCGGCGGGCCAGGTCCAGAAGCGCGATGGTCCGCCCGTCCCCGCAGAGGTTGCGGGGCCCGGCACGGCCCGCCCGTTGCGCCGCTGGTGCCGGGGTGGCAGCATCCGGACCGGTCCGAACGGGCCCGAGGAATAGAGATGGCAGTGGAAGGTCTGAGTGCACTCGAGGACGCGATTCGACACGATCTGGCGCGTTTGCAGTATCCGTCGCGAACCTGGCTGACGCCGCGTAGGACCAAGGTCAGCGGCGCTCCGGTTCTGGACGTGCTCGTGGTCGGTGCCGGGCAGGGGGGGATCGCCACGGCGGCGGCTTTGCGGCGCGAGAAGGTCGACAACCTGCTGGTGGTGGACAAAAACCCGCTGGGTCGCGCGGGACCCTGGCTCACCTTCGCGCGCATGATCACATTGCGCACGCCCAAGCACGTAACTGGGCCCGACCTGGGCCTACCTAACCTCACGATCCAGGCTTGGTACGAGGCGCAGCATGGCGCCGGTTCTTGGGAGGGGATGGGCCTTATCCCAAAAGAAACCTGGGCCGAGTATCTTGCGTGGTACCGGGAGTTGCTTGAGATCCCCGTGCGGGCCAATACGACCGTCGTTGGTGTCGGCTGGGATAGCAACGAGGGCGAGCTGTGGGCCGACGTCGAACAAGACGGCAAACGCGAGCGCCTGTGGGCCCGCCGGATCGTGTTGGCGACGGGTATCGAGGGCTCGGGGCAGTGGCGCGTCCCAGCGTTTATTCGCGACGTGCTGCCGCCCGAGAAGTTCTCCCACACCCGCGGTGAGATCGACTTCGATGCGCTCAAGGGCAAGCGCGTTGCCGTGCTGGGAGCGGGCGCGTCGGCGTTCGACAACGCGGCCGTGGCATTGGAGCGCGGCGCTGCGCAGGTCGATCTGTTCTTTCGGCGCGAGAAGCTGGTCGACGTCAATCCTTACCGTTGGGCCGAGTTTGTCGGGTTCCTGCACACCACGGGGACCTACCCGACGCTCAGCGCTGGCGTTTTATCCGGCAGATTCTGCGCATGGGCCAGCTCCCACCGCCCGACACGTTCGCGCGCGCGTCCAAGCACAAGGCCTTCACGCTGCGGCCGGGTAGTCCGTGGACCGGTGTCGCCATGGTTGGCGATACCGTGCGCATCACAACGCCCAAAGGCACCCACGACGTCGATTTCGTGATCGCGGGCACCGGTTTTGTCACCAACCTAGAGCTCCGGCCCGAGCTCGCCACGGTGCACGAGCACATCGCACGCTGGTCAGATCGCTACACGCCGCCCGCGGCCGACGAACACGCGGATCTCTCGCGGCATCCTTACTTGGGGCCCGCCTTCGAATTCCTGCCGAGGGTCCAGGGGTCGACCCCGTGGGTCAGCCGGATCCACAACTACACGTTTGGTTGCCTGCCGAGCCTGGGGTTTGGCGGCGCGAGCATCTCCGGCATGAAGTACTCGATTCCACGGCTTGTCCGTGGCATCACCGCATCGTTGTATTGCGAGGACGCAGACGGTTTCTATGCCGCTCTGTGCGCCTACGACACCCCAGAGTTCGACGTATGAGCCACGCACCAAGCGCTGCCACATTCACTGGACTGGTCGACCTGGCCGCGAAGCTCCTCGGGGGCCGCGTGCTCGCGTGCAGCGATGACTTCTTCGCTGCTAAGGACAACCTCCTTGAGCCGCAACCCGCGATCTTCGTGCCCGGCAAATACACGGAACAGGGCAAGTGGATGGACGGCTGGGAGAGCCGTCGGCGACGCACGCCCGGCCACGACTGGGCGATCGTCGTGTTGGGAGCCCCCGGCGTCGTGCGTGGGTTGGACATCGACACCTCGCATTTTCTCGGTAACCACCCGCCGTATGCGTCGGTCGAGGCGGTCGCAGCAGACTCAAGCGCTACCGTCGAGCAACTGCAAGCCATGACGTGGACGGAGATCCTGCCTCAGGTGCCACTGGCCCCGGGAACGCAGAACATGTTCACGGTCTCGCACACCGCCCACTGGCCGGAGGCTTTCACGCACCTTCGCCTCAAGATCTTTCCAGACGGTGGTGTCGCGCGCTTTCGGGTGCACGGCGTTGTGCACCCGCAGTGGGCCGAGCACGAGGCCGATGACGTGCTCGCGCCGCATCTACGTGAGGGGGAGGTCGATCTTGTCGCCGTCAAACACGGCGGCTTGGCGCTCGCGTGTTCCGACAGTTTTTTTGGCCCGATGAACAACCTCATCCTTCCCGGCCGATCCGAGAACATGGGGGGGGGCTGGGAAACACGACGGCGCCGTGGACCGGGGCACGACTGGATCGTGCTTCGCCTGGGCGCCCCGGGGAACATCGAGTTGATCGAGGTTGATACCAACTTTTTCAAGGGCAACTTCCCCGACACGTGCTCGATCGACGGCATCCACGCCGCTGGGGCGCAGGTGACCGAACTCATCGATCGCGAGACTCCGTGGCAACCCGTGTTGCCGCAGACGAAGTTGCGGGCGCACGAGCGGCAGTTCTTCCGCGACACGCTGAGCGGACATGGTCCATTGACGCACATCCGACTGAACATCTTCCCGGACGGTGGTGTGAGCCGGATTCGAATGTTCGGTCGCCTGCAGGGGGCGGCTTGAGTGCCGCCGAGCGCCTCGATGCGATGGACGAGCACGATGCTCGCGCGGCGTTGAGCACTGCATGTGGCGCTTCGGCGTGGGTGACCGCAATGCTGAAACGTCGGCCATTTCGGTCCGGTGCCGCTTTGATGACCGGCGCCGCTGAGGCCTGGCACGCGATGGGCGAGGCGGACATTGTCGAGGCGTTTGGGCACCACCCGGAGATCGGGGCGAGTCTCGATGCTCTGAGTGACAAGTTCGCTTCGACCGCGCAGTGGGCGTCCAGCGAGCAAGCGTCGGTTGCGGCTGCGACCGAGCAGACGCTGCTGGCGCTTCGTGACGGCAACGTCGCGTATCGCGAGCGCTTTGGCTTCATCTTCATTGTCTGCGCGACGGGCAAGTCCGCAGCCGAGATGCTCTTGCTTCTGCAGGCGCGGCTGGGCAACGCGCGCGACCGCGAGTTGAGCGTCGCGGCGGCCGAGCAGGGCAAGATCACGGCGCTGCGTCTCGCAAAAATCGGCGCCAGCTGAGCCAGGCCGGAACAGGGCCAGACCAGGGCTGGATCAGGGCTGGATCAGGCACGACGGCGCCAGCGACTCTCTGGTAGCCTCGTCGGCGAGTCGCATTGTCCATGGTGAGCCCGATTACGACCCACGTCTTAGATACTGCCCTCGGTTGTCCCGCGGGCGGCCTAGCCATCCAGTTGTCGTCGAAGACCGAAGGGGAATGGCGGGTGTTGGCGGAAGGGACGACCAACGCCGACGGGCGCATCACCGACCTCTTGGAGCCCGGTGCACTCAAAGCGGGCGACTACCGCATGGTGTTCGATACTGGGGCCTACCTCAAGGCGGCCGGACGCCCGGTGTTTTATCCACAGGTCGCGATCGACTTCCGGATCACGGCACCCGAGCAGCACTATCACGTGCCATTGCTGTTGGCGCCGTTCGGATACTCGACGTACCGGGGAAGTTGAGGTCGCATGACTCGCGCGCCCGACAAAGCATTGGACGTGGCGCTTCGCCTGCAGGCGGCCCTGGGCGAGCCGCCGCCGGTTGCTGCCGCGGCCGACCAACCCGTGCACACGTTGTACTGGCCCGCAGACCGCTTCGATGTCGACACGGTGGCCAACGCTGGCGCCGAGGCGCTCAAGTTGTTCGATAGTTTTGCCGCCACTCCGGAGGTGCTCTGGGAGATCGTCGGCGGGCGCGGGGGTGCAGCGTCGCCAGGGATCGCACAGCTGGACGCGCGGCGTTTTGCCTCCGATCCGGGGCGCATGAAACACGAGTCGTTCGATGCCTGGCTGTCGCACGCCCTCCATCGCCGCACGCGGCAGCGCCTGGAGAGTCAGGCCGTCGAGGACCTGCGCATCGACTTCGAGGACGGCTACGGAAACCGAGACGACTCGGTCGAGGATGCGCACGCTGACCGTGCGGGCGAGGCTGTGGCCAAAGCGGTCGCGGCCCAACGCATGTGCCCTCGCGTGGGGATCCGGATCAAGGCGCTGACCCCCGAACTGGTCGGCCGTGCGACACGAACGCTCGACCGTTTCGCCGCGCGGCTCGCCGACGCCGGGCGATGGCCCGAAACGATGGTGGTGACCTTGCCGAAGGTCATGCACGCGGAGCAGACCCGCATAGGGCTTGAGCTGCTCGCTGCGGTCGAGGCTCGGCACCAACGCCCGGCCGGCTCGATTCGGTTGGAGGTCATGGTGGAGACGACCGAGTCGTTGATCGCGGCAGATGGGCGCAGTCCGCTGCCAGGCATCGTCGACGCGGGGGTACCGCGACTGTTGGGGGTCCACCTTGGGGTCTACGATTTCACGGCCTCGCTCAGACTCGCGCCGCGACATCAGGCGCCAGACCATGTCTTTTGCGACCTTGCCCGTGGCCTGACTCGGCTTGCGGTGGGCTCACGTGTGCATCTCAGCGATGGCGCCAGCAATGTGCTTCCGGTGGGCTCGGCTGCGGCCGTACGACGGGCGTGGCGCATCGGTGCCGCCCACGTCACGCGCGCGTTGTCGCAGGGGTATGTGCAAGGTTGGGACATGCATCCCGGTCAGTTGGTGACTCGGCACGCCGCCAACATTGCGTTCTGGTTGCGCGACCACGACGAAGTTGGCTCGCGGCTCGCGGCGCTGGTAGACACGGCGGTCGCCGGTTGCGGTGCACAGACGGTCGAGGGCGAAGTGATTGACGAGCCGGCCACGGGGCGTGCGCTGTTGCGAGCGGTGCAACGTGCGTCGCGGGTCGGGGCCATTGACGTAGCAGAACTGCGGGCTGCGGGACTGCAGCCGCACGAGGTGGGAGCCCCGTCGTTTACCGCGCTTGTGGATGCAAGACGAGGGCAGCATCGATGAACGACGACACTGATGGCGACGACGATAGCGACAACGCGCTCGCCGTTGTGAGCTCCGAGGACCTGGCGTCGGTCAGTACACGCTCGCCCGACGCCTACGAAGCGCAGTACATGCAGGGGCAGGGCACGGTCCTGTATCGCGCCA
>JAESSZ010000826.1 GCA_016763875.1 Nannocystaceae bacterium | reverse complement strand
GGTCGGCGGTGGCCCGGCGTGCCGCGCCTGCCTTGGGAAGTGCCAAACGAGCTCCCCTGCCCGCTCTTCGAGCCGCGCCGACGACGGTGCGACCGTCGATACCAGCACCTTGGTCTTATCGCCATCCGCGTAGGACGTGATCGACTTGATGATGCCCGCGTACGACGAAGCATCCAGGCTGCGCTCGAGAGTTTTTGCCAGCCTCGCGTTGTCGAACGTCAGCATCTTGATCGTTGGTGTCAGGCTGCTGCCCTCGAAGCGCATCGGCCCCTCGAACGCCACAACAACACGCTGTTCGTTCGCGTCCTGTTCAAACCGAACGTCGGCAATGCGGGTGTACTGAGCCGCGGTAGCGCGCTTTGAGGTCTTGGCCAAGCGCCCGTCCTCGGTTGTGCGCGCCTCTTGCACCTCCAGGGCGACAGCGCGTAGCTCGTCACGCTCAGATTGAAGCGAAGCGCGGAGCTGGGCGAGTTCGGCCTCGGCCGCAGTAAGTTCACGCGCGGCCGCGTGGTTGTCCTTGGCGAGTTTGGCGTTCTTGGCCACCAGCGCCGAGTTCTTGGTCTCGAGCCGCTGGACCTCAGCACGCTTTCCGGTCAACGAACGTTCGACCGCGTCCAGCTTCTTGCTGCGCTTGGACAGTAGAACCTTCGCCTCGCTGGCGTCGTTGTTCGCGATCTTAGCCGCGTCCCTCGCCGCAGAGAGCTTGGTTTTGGCCGCGCCGGTCCGCGTGAGTTCGGCAACCCTCGCTTCTGCCGCGCGCGCCCGCTGCTTGGCCGCGTTCGCGTCACCTTCGAGACGACCGACCTCCTTCTCAAGCACCGTCGCGGTTAGCTTGGCGCGCGACAACGCCTGCTGGGCCTCGGTGAGTTTTTTGTTGCGGCGGACCCCTCTGGCCCCCGCGGCCTTGCGTGCGTTGGCCACTTTAGTCTCGAGCCGCTCAAGCTCAGACGTGCGCGCGGCGATTTTCTTCCCGAGCGCATCGCTGACTCGCCCCTGCTCCGCGAGTTTGCCCTTGAGCCGATTGCGGTCCGTCCGAAGATGAGCCAGCGCGGCTTCATTATTCTTTTGGCGTAGCCCGGCTGCGTCGGCAGCCCGCCGTGCCTCGGTCAGCGCTCGGCTGGCCTCAGCCCGCTCCGACCGTCTGGCCGACTTGGCGCGCTTGGTCGCGTCAACCAACTCCTTGTCCGTGCTCTTGCGCTGTGCGGCCGCCGATTTTCGCTCCTTTTCCGCGGCGGTCACCGCAGACTCCGCCCGCGTAAGGGCCGCCCTGGCGCTGGATTGCAGCTTCGCGGCCGAGTCACGCTTGGCCCCCGCGTCGGCGAGTAGTTTCGTCGCTTCGGCCTCCGCGGTCCGACGTGCGTCGGCCGCGAACTCAAGGGCTTCGGTCCGCGTGCGTTCGCCATCGCGCTTGGCATCACGGCGCTCAGCAGCCGCGGCAGCAACGAGCTTTGCGGCTTCGACCTTGGCCTGCGCACGCGCAGCGACCAAGGTTTCCTTCGCCTCGCGCTCGGCCGCCTCCGCCGTCCGTAGCTTGGCCTTCGCCGACACTTCGGCCGCCTCCGCCTTGATCTGAGCGTTTTTCAGCGCCTTGGCCGCAGCATCTCGCGCTTTGCGGGTGGCGCTGCGGTCGGCAGACTGAGCCGTTGCCGAGACCTTTGCCGCCATCCGCTCAGCTTTAGCCAGCTTGGACTTTGCAGCCGCGTCGGCCCGGTTCGCGGCGGTCTTGGCACGCGCCAACTCCGCCTGAACCTGGGTCAGTCTCGTCTCCGCCTCGGACTGCGCCGCCTCAGCGGCATGCACGGCACTCACCGCCCGGCTCTTGGCTTGCTCAGCCGCGCGGTTGTTGCGTGCGGCCGCGCCACGGAGCGTGATCGCCTGTCGCTCGGCAACCTCGGCTCGCCCGGCCGCCACCAAGGCCTGAGCCTCGGCTTTCTCGGCGCGTTCACGGGCCGCAATGACCTTGCTCTTCTCTTCGCTCAGTTCGGTCCGTGCAACCGCAAGCGCCGCCTTCGCCGTATTTCTGGCCAACTCGGCCTGTTTGCGTTCGGCCTGCGCGTCGGCGCGCGCAGTTTCGGCCCGCTCGCGGTCGTTCTTCGCCTGTTTGAGCGCACGACGGCTCTTGAAGCGCTGCCCCTTTGCCTCTGCGACCGCTTTACCTGCGGCTCGCTCGGCCTCCAGAGCACGTTTTTCCGCCGCCAACGCGCTTGCCTCCACGGTCTTGGCCCGTTGTGCTCGCGCGTCGGCATCGCGCACCTGCTTGGTCGCCGCCTGCGCCCGCTTGCGAGCCTGTGTGTTGAGCGCCTTGGCCTCAGCGCCCAACGCCTTGGCCGTTCGCTCGGCCTGCTGGATTTTTCGCTCCTTGGCGTCGAGTTCGAGCTGACGCCTGCCGGCGTCTTTGCGCGCGAAGTAGGCCTCGGGCGCGATCTGCCGCGGTGTAATCGTGACGATCAACTCGCCGTCCTTGGGCACCACGACGTAGGAAACCTCGCGCTTGAGTTCCACCACAACCCGCACAAGGTCGGCGTTGCGTTCGGAGACCGGATCAACGGTCACGCGACCGCACGCCCAAGTGTCCAGCGGTATATGGGGGACCACCTTGCCACGCGCAGCTCCGGCGAGATCAACGACCAGGCGATCAGGATCGCCCAAACGATAGACGTTGAAAGTCGGTTTGGCGGACCCGAAGAGATGCAAGACCGTGGTCCCGTCCTCGAGTTCCTCGACGGTCAAGCCGTCGATACGGTTGGTCGTACCGATAGTCTTCACCAGCCCGGCCATGGGCAACTCGCCCGTCGCGACCATAGTGGCGCCCGGCGCGGAGAGTGCGATACCGGTCGTGTCCGCATGCGCCAACGTGGGCGCCTGCGACATGACGACGAGCGCTATCGGGGCTGCAAGCATGGACAGTGGGGAGCGTGACTTCGAATCTCGGCGGCTCATTGGTAGACAGCTCCCTTTAGTCGTTGCGGAGGAAAATGGTGCGACGCTCGCCTCGCCTGAGTCCCAAAGAGCTCGCGAGTTCTTCATCGACCACTTCAACTTCCACATAATCGCGATTCACCGCCGCAAGCAAAACTTCGGCTGAGGAGAAGTACTCCCCCTGCATAACTGTTCCGCTCCGTCCGTCAGCACCGACGAACTGAGCCCGAGGTTTGATCCCCCGACGGCCCGAGTTGAGGATGATCACGAGGCGGAGGTCCTCAAATCCGTACTGCGCCAGCTTCACTTTGCGAGCGGCACGAGGCGAGTCGGGCTCGGGCTCCGCACGTTCAGTGACTACAAAAGCGCGAAAGGGGTCGCGACGCCGCGAAAAAGACTTCTCGTCCAGCGTGATGGGCGGCCTCTCGGGACCCTGCTCGGCGACCTCGTCGCCGCTGTCGCCGCCCCCAGCCGCCTTGGCGCCAGAACGACGGGACTTGCCACCGGCCTTCTCCGAGCCTCCCGGAATTCCGCGGGACTTCGATATTTTCTCGTCCTCGCCGCAGCCGCCCACCATGGGGCCAGCCGCGAATGCGAGCAGAAGTGGAAGCAGTAGGCTCCCCGGAGTGAATACAGGTTGGCTCATTTCTTCTTGCCGCCCTTCTTGCGCCTAGAACGGGCCTTCTTGGCCGGCCCGGACTGCCGCTCCTCGTCGCTGAGAAAACGATAGGTCGCGACCTCGAATTCGACGTCGAGCTGAGGATGCCCACCCGGATCGTCCGAGCTCCGCTTCACCTCGAGGGTAATGTTCTCAACGCTGACGATTTGCTTGAGCTCGGCAACCTTGCGGAAAAACTCCGCCGTTTGGCCCCATGAACCCTTGGCCAGTACCTTGATGGGCAGCCGAGCGTAGAAGTCCTGGCGTTCCTCCGGCTCGGGACTCCAGGTCTCGACCGAGAACCCACCAATATTGGCCTGCTGCTGGAACGTCTGCATGAGGTTGTCGATCGTCGAGGCCGACATCGGCAACACTTCCATCTTTGCGGTGAACTCCTCTTCCCGCTGCTCATGCTCGCGTTGCTCCTCTAGGAAATTCGCTTTCCGCGATTCGAGCGCGATCAACTCGGTCTTAGCCTTGCCAAGTGCGGTTGTAGCCGAGCCGTAGCTCGCAACCGAAGCGGTCCAGAAGATGAAATACCAAACCGCGACGATAAGCACCGCTATCACGGCGAACGTGACGATGCGCTGCCAAATTGGCATCTTGTCGATGGAGTCGAGTGGTCCTGCCATGGTGTTCTCCCGGGGCTGAAGCTAGTTCCAGCGACGGACCGCCACGCCAGCGATCGTCCAGTCGAGGTGTCGGTCACCGCCGTCGTTGCCGGTTTTGCGGTTGAAGTCAGGGCTGGTCACGCGACCGAACCGACCACTGGCGCGCAGTCGCCGTACGAACTCCGCCAGGTCGCTGGCATCGCGAGCGGAGCCTTCGAGCGTCAGCGTCCCGCTGTTTTCCGTCACCGTGTGGAGCCACAGCCCGGAGGGGTCCCAACGAGGGTTGATGTCCGCCCGTGGGTCTTCTTTCTTTAGCCGCCGGAGTTTGGCTTCGTCGATGTCGAGCCTCGGAGGATCGCTGGGGTCCATCGACGGGTCAGTCAGCAGCGTCGCCAAGTCGTACATCACGTACACGGGCGTGCGCTTCTTCTTCTCCAACTTCCCGATCGCGGCCTCAAGCTGCTCGAGCTCTTTCTTTTTCGCTTCGAGCCCCTCCTCGTCGATCTCGTTGCGGATCGTCTCAGCGGCGGTGGTCGCCTTGGCGGCTTGAGCACGCAGCGCGGTGGTTTCGTCGTCCTTCAGGCCGAGCAGCCACCAGCCGCCCGCAATGAGGACACCCCACCCCGCGAGCCAGCCAAGCACCCAGAACTGGCCCATGCTCGTCGCAGGCGCCGCTGCGCGAGCCGCGGCGAGCCGCTTCTTGGACGGCATTAGGTTGATGCGAATCATGCGGAGTCTCCCGCGCGCCGAAGCGCGAGTCCGAAAGCGATGGCTGCGACGGGCGCGTTGGCCCGCAGGTAGTCGACATGAAAACGGCGCGGGTCAACAGAAACGCGCATGAATGGGTCGAAGATCTCGACCGGGATGCGCGAGCGGTCCTGGAGCGCCTTAGGCAACTGCGGGACCAGGGCCGAACCACCCGAGAGGTAGATACGCGACAGGTGCGTGTCGACCGCATCGTTGAGGTAGAAATCCAGACTCCGCTGGAACTCCTCTGCGACTTGCTCGGAAACCTGCGCGAGAATGTGGTGCACTTCCTGCGGCACGACATCGGCCGCAGCGCCAGCGGCGGCGATCGCCCCGCCAACCTTGTAGGCCTCGGCCCCATCGGTGCTGACCGCCAAACGCGTACGAATCGCCTCCGTATACGTGTTCCCGCCAACGCCCAGGTCGCGGTTGAAGGTCGGCAACCCATCTTGCACGATGCTCATCGTCGAGAACGTCGCCCCCACGTTGACGATGGCCACGGTCTCACCGGGTGAAAAACCAACCCCGCCTTCCACCGCGTTCTGCAGCGAGAATGCGGCCGCATCGACCACCACGGGTTGAAAGCCGGCGTCGCGAACCACTTGCATGTACTGGCCCACGACCTCGCGCTTGGCGGCCACGAGCATGACCTCCATCTGGCCCTGCGGGGTCTGCTGAACGAGCACCTCGTGGTCGACAACAACGTCGTCCCGCGAGAACGGGATGTTCTGCCGAACCTCCCATTCCATCTGCTCCTCCAGCGCCGGACCATCCATTGCCGGGATGGTGAGTCGCTTGATGATGACCGCGTTCCCCGACACAGCGATAGCCATGCTCTTGCCACGCAAGTGGATGCGGCTGGCAAGATTGCGCAGCGCATCCACGAGTGCGCGATGATTCATGACGACGCCGTCGACAATCGACTGCGGCGGCACCGGCTCGATGCCGAAGTTGGTGAGCGCCATTCCTCGGCGCGAGACCTTCACCTGTACGAGCTTGATAGCGCTCGTACCGATGTCGAGGCCGATACACTGCTTGGCCATTACATTGCCTCCCACGCTGCGTCTGAGCAGCCGAGCCAATCGATGCGTGCTGCCGTTTGGCGCACGCTACGTTGAGCGATGAAACCGCGCGGCAGCCAAAAGCGGCGCCTTTGCACGGTGAACTCGGTCGCTAGCCGAGGTCGACGTCGGGAAATACTTCCTGAGCGACGGATGGGGACAGACCCAACGCCTCCAGGATTTTTCTTTTCGTGTCCATGCGACACGGGCAACCCGCTTCGACACGGTCGATGGTCAGCGGGCTGACACCTGCACGCCGGGCCAACTCGGCCTTGCTCATCATGGCGCGCTGACGAAGCTTCTTGACGTTGTTGGGGCTTGTCCCCGCGTTCGGCCGCGTCCTGCCGCCCTTTGCGGTACTGGAACGGCTCGTAGCGGTGCCCTCCGAGCCCGTTGCGGCGTCCGTCGAGACGGGCGCAGGTGCGGTCGGTGCCGAGCCCTCTTGGGGCTCGTTGGCCTCTTGGCGTTCCGGATCCATGCGTTCGATGCACGTACATTGTCGGTCCCGATCGGAGGGCAGTCAACGCGAGGATTGCCGCTCACTGATATGTAAGTGAATAGAAGTGATGGGGATTTGATAGGTCATTGAAGCGATCTGGAACGCCTGTTCCCGTGCGCCGTAACGCCCATCCGCTCCCCCAAGTGGTTGAGTTTCTTGGGTAATGAGCCCCTCCTGCGCGAGATGCGAACACATAGGTACGACGCTACGCGGCAGCATTTCACGTCACGGGCAGGCCCCCAAAAAGTGAAGCAATTCCGACGCGGGAATTGCGCTTTCGCGTGGATCCCGAGATCGCTAGCCGGGGCGCGTCGGTCGCACTTGGCGGGCTCCCGAAGCCGGACGCCACTAACAGCGCAAGAAAGGGCCGCTGAACGCGCAAAACCGCCGCGTTGACACGCCGCGACCGTGATCGCGGCGCCCCTTCACGATAGCCCAAAGTCTTTGATCTTGTAGAGGAGTGCGCGGTGCGACAAGTCCAAAAGACGAGCCGCATGGGTGCGGTTACCGCCCGTGCGCTCCAACGCCCGCAGAATCAGTTCGCGTTCTAGCGCGCGCTGAGCTCGCTTCACGGACAGGTCGTCTTCGTCGAACGACATCGAGAACCCATGCAGCGGCGCGCCACGCCTCCGCGTGCGTTCAGGCAGCGCGGCCAAGTCGATAGTAGCCGCCTCAGCCATGACCGCCGCGTGCTCGATCGTGTTCTCGAGTTCGCGCACGTTACCCGGCCACTCGTAGGCGACCATTGAGGACAGCGCCTCGGAAGTCACGCCGTCGATGCTGGTCCCCAACCGCTTGTTGGTGGACGCGATGAAGTGGTCGACCAGGGGCGCAATGTCGTCCTTGCGCTCTCGCAGCGGCGGAATCTCCAAGGGCATCACAGCGACGCGGAAGTACAGGTCGCTGCGGAACGTGTTCTCTTCGACCATCTGCTCCAGATCTCGCGACGTGGCCGCCACGACACGAACGTCGATCGACACCGCGCGCGTGTCGCCCACCCGACGAATCTCAGATTCCTGCAGCACCCGCAGCAATTTTACCTGCAGGGGCGGCGGCAACTCGCCGATCTCGTCCAAGAAGAGCGTCCCACCCTCGGCCTCTTCAAACAGGCCGCGTTTGTCCGCGCTCGCGTCGGTGAACGCCCCTTTAACATGGCCAAACAGCTCGGACTCAAGCAGTGCCTCGGGTATCGCGCCGCAGTTGACCGCCACAAACGGCCCGTTGCACCGCGGGCTACCGGTATGCAGCGCGCGGCTGACGAGTTCTTTGCCGACTCCGGACTCGCCCAACACCAACACGGTGGTCTTGAAGGCGGCGACCTTGCGCACCATTTTGGCCACCTGACGCATGCCGTCGCTGTGGATCAACATCTCGCCAAGGCGGTCGGCGTCGCTGGCCTGCTCAGCCAGGCGTGCCTTGAGAGCAAGGTTCTCGCGACGCAGACGGAGACGCTCCTCGGCCTTCCGCAAGGCCAGGACGACCTCGTCTTGCTTGAAGGGCTTCGAAATATAGTCGTACGCCCCCCTGTGCATGGCCTCAAGCGCCAACTCCACACTGCCAAACGCGCTCATCACGATGGTCGTCGCGTTGGGACGGTGCTCGCACAGCCAGTCCACGAGGCCCAACCCGCCCAACCCTGGCATCCGCACGTCGGTTAGGACGACGTCGACCGGCGGATAACCTGCGCCGTCAAGTATCGCGATGGCCGCCTCACCGCTGTCGGCCGTATGGACCTCGTAGCCCTCGCGGCGCAACAAGAGGTCCAGCATGTGCCGCATCGCTTCTTCGTCATCGACGACCAAGATGCGCTTGAAGTCGGCGGCATCGGGCGCGAGCACGTCGTCTGCGGCGTGTTCGCTCCGGTCGGTACCCACCATCGCAGGGTACCATCGCCAACCCTAACGTCTAAACCGAGCCACCGCGACCCAAACGACATGAGCACGCCCGACCTCATCCTCGCCATCGACCAAGGCACCACCGGCAGCACCTGCCTTGTCGTCGACGCCACCTTGACCGTGCTCGGGCGCGCCACGGTTGAGTTCGAGCAGCACTTTCCCAAGGCGGGCTGGGTCGAACACGACCCCGAGACGCTGTGGGCCTCTGTCGGCCAAGCGGTCGAGCAAGCCCTGTGACAGGCAGACATCGACACCGCACGGATCGCTGCCATTGGGATCACAAACCAGCGGGAGACGAGCCTGCTGTGGGACCGTAAGACCGGGGAGGCGGTGCACCGCGCGCTGGTCTGGCAAGACCGCCGTACGGCGGACGTGTGCGCACGCCTCAAACGCGAGGGTCACGAAGCGAACGTCCGCGAAACCACGGGCCTGCTGCTCGACCCCTACTTTTCGGCCACGAAGATCGCGTGGACCCTCGACCATGTCCCCGGCGCCCGTGCACGCGCCGAAGCGGGCGCGTTGGCGGCTGGGACCATCGACACCTATCTGATCTGGCGACTCACTGGCGGCCAGTCGCACCTCACCGAACCGAGCAACGCCTCGCGGACGCTGCTGTGGCCGCTCGATGGATCGGGATGGCGCCAAGAGTTGTGCGATCTGTTCGAGGTACCCGTCGCTGTCTTGCCCGAAGTCCAGCCGTGTACGGCCGCGTTCGGCACGACCAAAGGCGTCCCTGGGCTTCCCGATGGCATCCCGATCCATGGCGTGGCAGGCGACCAGCAAGCGGCGCTGTTCGGGCAGGCGTGTTTTACGGCGGGCCAAGCCAAGTGCACGTACGGCACGGGCGCCTTCGTCGTGCTCAACACCGGTCGCGAAATCGTACGCTCCGAGCACGGGCTGCTCACCAGCGTCGCGTGGCAGATCGGCAGTGAAACGACCTTCTGCCTCGAGGGTTCCTCGTTTGTCGCCGGCGCCGTGGTCCAGTGGCTTCGGGACCAGTTGGGAATCATCGACAGCGCGGCGCAGATCGAAGCGCTGGCGCGCACGGTGGACGACAGCGACGGGGTGGTGCTCGTCCCAGCGCACGCAGGCCTTGGTGCGCCTCACTGGCGACCCGAGGCACGCGGACTCATCCAGGGGTTGACGCGCGGGACCACCAAAGCCCACTTGGCCCGCGCGGCTCTCGAAGGCATCGCGCTCCAGATCGCGGACCTGCTGGACGCAATGGCCAAGGACCTGGGCGCCCCGCTGGATGTGTTGCGTGTCGACGGCGGTGCAGCCGCCAACGATCTGCTGATGCAGATCCAAGCGGACATCGTGGGCGTGCCGTTGTTGCGCCCCACGGTCTTGGAAGCGACCGGGCTCGGTGCGGTCTCGCTGGCGGGACTCGGAGTGGGTCTGTGGTCCGACACATCAGCGCTGCACAACGCGTGGCAGCAAGACGCGCGCTTCGAGCCGGCCGGCGACAAAGCAGCGATCGCCGCTCTGCGACAGCGCTGGTCTCACGCGGTCACGTGCGCCTGAGGCCGGTTTCACGACTGCGCGTGTGTCGGTGGCAACGACCGACACACGCCCATGGTGACGAATGTATCGGGTGGGTCTGTGGTGAGCCACTGCTCAACATCGGCCAGCCCCGTCTCAAGCCAGGCGCCGAGACGCCGTCCGGTCAGGCGACGAACACTACGCCGCGCGGGAATCCCGAACACGCGCTCCCCGATACGAAGGCCCCCGACCGCCGCGAGCTCCACGAGTATCGTTCCCGGTGCGGCGCCCCGCAGCAGATCAACGCAAACGGGTTTGCGTAACGTGGCCGCGATGATCAACACATCGGCCGTGCTCTCGTTGTGTGAAGTCGTCTCGCGCTCGGCATCGGCATCGAACGCAGGCCACTGCGCGACGAACCGCCGCAGCCTCGCAGGCGCCCCCGGGGCGATGGCGTGCTGGACCGATCGTCCGGCCAGCCGAGCCGGGAGCCACCGCATCAGTGCCGGGCACGGCAGATAGTCGTCGAGCGCCGACACCTGTGGCATCGTCGCACGATGGGTGACGATGGACCGCACCGGCTGCACGACGGCCCCGTTGCGACGATGGTCCCCAAGGCACGCGCACTGGCGGTGCTTGCTGCGGCCGGACTCCCCGTACCCTGCGGGTGGGTGGTCAACCGCGGCTCGACTGCGCTGCCCGCACTGCAAACGCTCATCTCGACTGGCCCGATTGCGGTCCGGTCAGCCGCCGCGACCGAGGACGACGAGGTCAGCAGCGGTGCCGGCCAGGGCACGACAACGCTAGGAATAACAACGCTTGAGGCGGCCACGGCGGCCCTTTCGTACGCGGTGAGCGAACAGGTGATCGTTCAGACCCAGGTGTCGGGGCAATGGCTCGTAGTCGTGGCATCGACCAGCCATGGGGTTGAGATCGAAGTCCACGCGATCGCGGCGCAAGCCCAGGCCAATGCAGAACTCCTGGCCGGGGAGGCGACCCCCGACTACTGGGGAAGGCTATCGCGTTGGCACAACCCCAACGCCGACCGTGTGGCCGCGCTGGTCCAGGACGCAATCCGTGCGGCGATCACCGCTGGGCTCCGGACGCAACACGGCTGGGACATGGAGCTCGTCGTCGGCACGGACGCGACTTGGATCGTGCAGCTTCGTCCATTGACCGCCGCGCTGCATCCTGGTTGGCCCGCGTTCCAAGCCGCGGTCGCACGCGCGCAGTCGCAAGCGACCGCCGTGTTTCCGTCCCACATCCTCACGCTCGACGCGGAACACAACCCGGCGCCGCTTTCAGTTGCCCCATATTTGGGTGATGGCGCAACTCGCCGAGGAGCGGGGGGACGCCGCGGGCGCGCCGTTGGTGCTCGCGGGCTGGTTGTACCTCGCCACGCTCCCGCGGCAGCTCTCGCGGTCCGAGCCGGCCGGGCCCCGTCCTCTCTCGCCGCAAGCCGCGCTCGCACTACTGCAACGGCAACTGCTCCCTCAGGCCCGGCAGCGACTCGACGCGATCGACGAACGCCTGCGACCGCCGCTCACCTCCGCAACGCTGCGCGACGTCCTTGGCCACGCATGGGCGGCGTTCATCACAATGATCGACATCTACGTCGGCACCCTCGTCCCCGCACGCCGACATCACGCCCCGGCCCCACTTCGCGTGGACCCCACCGACCCGTTGACACTGCGTGGACGCGGCGAGTACCTCGACGTCCTGCCCGCGACCTGGGATCTCGCGAGCCCCTCGCTGGCCGAGCTGGGGGTCACCGTCCAGTCCAGCGAGTCCGACCTTCGACCCCTGCCGACGGATCCGAGCAGAGCCGCAGCGCTGCTCGCGGAGTGGGACGACCACCTGTTCGCACTTGGCCTCGCCCCGCTGCGCAACCTGTACCGCGCCGTGGGCCGCGCGACCGGTCTGGACCACGACGTGTTCTTGCTGCGGGGGCCCGAACTCCTGGCCGCGCTCGATGGCGTCCTCCCAGACCTGGACCGCCGCCGCTCGACGCAGCAATCCCAGCAGCGACTCACACCACCGCTATCGATCGACGATGGCCAGCCGGTCACCGCACGCACGCGCGCGCGATGGTCGGGGATTGCCGTGGGCGCACCGTTCACGGGCGAAGCGGCGCGCCGTGATGATCTGTCGGCACTGCTCGCCGACCCGCCACCACCGACCTCGGTAGTCATGATGCCAGCACTCACCGCGCCTGCGGCCGTCGCACTGCACGCCGCAGGCGTCCGCGCGGTCTGTTGCGAGCACGGCGGACCGCTATCACACGCGGCGCTGATGGCCCGCGAACTTGGACTGTCGGCGTTAATCGGCTGTCGCGGATGCATGTCCGTCGCCGACGGCACCACGGTCACTGTCGACACCCGGGTCGGCCGACTACGCATCGGCACTTGAACACGCCGCGGGAGCGGGCGGCACGCCGCTCAGATCACGTCTTCGGTAATTCCCGGGTCCGCGTGCGCGGGCTGCTTGGGCGTCGCTGCCCGCTGCGAGGTCGCGGCCTTGCTCGGCTCTCGGCCTGGCGATGGCGTGTCCCCACGCTTCTCACCGTTCACGCGCTGTCGTAGGTCCTTGCCCACCTTGAAGAAGGGCAACCGCTTCGGCGGCACGTGCACCGGATCACCGGTCCGCGGGTTACGACCCTCGTACGCCTTGTACTGACGCACGGTGAAGCTGCCAAAGCCCCGGATTTCGATCCCCTCGCTCCGTTGCAACGCATCGACCATCGACTGGAAGATCTCGTTGATCACCAACTCTGCGCGGCCTTTGGTCAGCTTCGCCTCTGCAGACACTACCTCGATGAGCTCGGATTTCGTCACGGTGGGGTCTCCGCCGGGAGGGAGACCAACGCCCTCCCCTGACGCCCATGGTAGGTGGAAAAACGTAGGGATTTCAAGGTCGGCCCCAAAAACCGGCCTCAATCGCGCGCCACGCGGGAGTCTCAGCCATTCGACGCCGGGATATCCGGCGGAAGCGCCGGAAGCCGCAACATCAGACTGCTCATGTGCCGATAGGCGTCAAAGAGATCAAAGCGATGGCAGTTGTGACGACTGTAGAAATCCACCACGTCGACCCAGCGCGACGAGCCCGTGCCCAACATGCGCAGGATTTTCGTGGGATCTGTGCCGTCACACGGCTTGACGCGCACCAGAGGCCGGTGCGCGTGTGCCGTCACGGAGTCGTACCCAACCGCCGTGGGCGTGAGCTGACTAAGATAGTGGTAGCCCAACTCCGTGATCTGCAGCGTCTCAAGGTGCTCGATACGGACGCGGCCCCGCCCGGCGCACACGACGACCTCTGCGGTTTCCTTCGGACGCAGGGCCATGGCGTTGTGCATCCGTGACCCACGAACCTTGCATTTTTCGAGCCCAGGCGCGCCAACGCGCAACATGTAGGCGATCGGCTGCGTGCTCTCGTTCGACAGCGTCACCACCCTGTGGGGTGCCGAAATGGTCGCGCCGTGCTGCTTGTAGTTGACCTTCTCAATCGTGGCCTTGATTGAAACGCGGCCATTGCTCCATTGACCGCCGCCGCGCAAAACAATCGGCGCCTCGACCTCAAGGTGGTGCGTCTGCGGAGCGACGAGCGCGGTGAGTTTGGGAGTCTCGATCCCGAACTTGCCAGCGTCGGCCAGCATCTCTTCGGCGGAGCGGTCCTCGTCGAACGCGGCGCGCTTAGCGAGGCTTCCCACCTCGACCGTGGGGTCGACGTCGGCGATCGCGGCCCGCATCTCGGCGACACGCACCTTAGAGTCGCGGGCCGCACGCCCCGACATGAACACGCCCGCGACGACGACGCC
>JAESSZ010000825.1 GCA_016763875.1 Nannocystaceae bacterium | reverse complement strand
GCGGCTCGGTGAAGCCGGTCCGTTGATTCTGGCCTAGGACAGACATTTCCACGTCTGGCGCCTTCGCCGCGGAGGATTCTCGCCACAGAAAAAGGGAATCCTCCTTAGCGGAAGGAACGGCTCGGTGCCTACGGTCTCACTTCCCAATGAAGCGACGCACCGCCGATAAGCCCACGGAGTTCTGTCCCCCGCAGAAACTAGCCGCGACCGCGGCGCCACCAAACCAGCGGGACGGCACCGCGGCCGCGCAGCCAAGTAGCGACGACGAAGAGACCACCGCATGTCAGTGCCCACAGGACGCGCGCGACGGCCGGGTGACGTTCACGGTCGCTGAGCTGGCACGGTTGCTGGGCGTGGGGCGAGACTCGATCTACGACGCGGCCAACCGCGGAGAAATCCCGGGCGCGGTCAGGATCGGTCGACGGCGCGTTTTCGACCGCGGCGCAGTGCTAGCGTGGCTACGCAATCCTGCGTCATCGGAGAAGTGAGAACCGATGGCAGTCACCACCCATAGAGGGCAACTCGTGATCGACGTGCGTCATACCTGGCCAGACGGCCGACGTGAACGCATCCGGTTTCGCGTGCCCGTCGATCGGCAGTCGCCGCGCAAAGCGGCGGCATATGAGCGGACGGTCTTGGCGCAGCTCGCCCAAGGCATCGATCCGAGAGAGGACGAAGAAGAGAAGTCGGCCACGCCAGGCGTACCTCGCCTGCGGGATTTCTGGCCCGACTTCATCGCTTACCAAGCAAGCAATGCAAACAAACGAATGAATCGACCGCGAACGATTTTCGAGGCGGAGGGCATGTTCCGGCGTTGGCTCGAGCCAGTCCTCGGCGGCCACCGCTTGGACGAGATCGATGCTCGCGAAGCGGACCGATTGGCGGCCGCACTCGAGTCCGGCAAGGTCACCGGCCGCAGGCTGGGAACCTCATCGGTTGCAAACGCGCTCGGTCTGCTGCGGCGGATACTCTCGGTCGCGCGGCGTTGGAACCTGATCGAACGCGTTCCGGAGATCGACGTCAGCAAGCCCAAGCCAGACAAGCTCGAGGAGGAGCAGTTTCTCACCCACGACGAGGCGACAGCGCTTTTCGCCGCAGCAAACGCGCGGTGGCGAGGTGTCTTCATCATCGGCTGCAGGACTGGCCTGCGTCTTGGTGAACTTCGTGCGCTACGAAACTGCGACGTTGACCTCGATGGTCCGCGACTTCACGTTCGCAAGTCTTGGGACGAGCGGACGCGAGTCCTCGGGCCACCCAAGGGTGGGAAGTCGCGCGAGGTTCCGCTCACGCCGGATGCCGCAGAGGTGCTGCGCGGACTGACACGAGGACGGGCACAGGATCTGGTGTTCCCAGGCCAACGGACGATTCGTTTCTCGCGAACGTCCATGGACCGAGCCCTGAAGATCGCGGGTGACAAGGCCGGGATCAACAAGCACCTCCACGCGCATTTGCTGCGACACACGTACGCGTCGCATTGCGTCATGGCAGGGATCCCATCCCGCATCCTGATGATGTGGGGCGGATGGGAATCCGAGGCGATGCTCGCTCGGTACGCGCACCTGCGACCGCGCGACGTCGAGCACTGGGCTGCTCGGATCGTGCCAAGCCAACTCGCCGCAGCGGCGACGAGAAACGAGTCAACGGGGCCCAATTTTGGGTACCGTTTGGGTACACACGCAGACGGAGGGTCGAAAACGGTAAGCTAGAGCCTGGTAGCCCCCGTTTTCGCAGTAGGCGGGACAGGGATCGAACCTGCGACCAGCGCGGAGTAAGCACGCTGCTCTACCACTGAGCTACCCGCCTGGGAGAGGGCGCAGGCTAACACGATCACCGGCAGGTTCAACTCAGGCTGCGTCGCCGCAGATCAGCTCGGCCACCAGCTCGTTCCGGTCGGGGTCGAAGCGGACGATCCACGTGTAGACGCCTTCGGACCACTGCTCGCGAACAACGATTTCTGGGTGGCCGTCGGCGTCGAGGTCCATGAGCCAGACGGGTTCGTAGTAGGCCTCGCTGGAGTAACCCGCAGGCTTTGCCTGGTCGCCCTCGGTGAAGATCGGGACGGGCAGCAGCGTATCGGAGGGCCCTGTGGCGACAATGGCAGACCAGACCGGGAACGCTCGTGGTGAGCGGCGCGCAACCGTGATGAGAAAACCGGTGATGCCACCCCCGACATCGGCCTCGACCCAGCGCACGCTGCTCGCACGCAACGATGGACGGCGGCCCCGCGGTCTGAGCCGTTGGATCTGATCGGCGAGCGGCTCCTTGAGCGCGAGCCATCGCTCGGCGGTGACCGGCGGCGGCGTGCCCACTTCCGTCAGCCCGGACGCGGCGGGCGTTTGCTGACCATCGATAGCCAGGGCAGCGTCGTTGGCGACGGTCTTCGTTTTCGCGTTCAGCACAAACACGAAGGCGCCGCCGGATGGCGAGCCCACGATGCCGCGCCTGTAGACCTCCGTCGCCTCCGAAGTGCCAGGGGTCAGCAACGTGATATCGGCCAGTCCACGCCAAGGCTCGGGTACGTTGCTCGGGCTCAACGCACGACGAAATCCATCCGCGTCGGGATAGCGCTCGGCCAGTCGTGCCGCTCGGCGTCGGTGCTGGTCCTGGACCGGATCGATCCGGAGCATCCAACGCCTGTGAATCCCGTCGGTCTCTGCGCAGTACACCGTCGGGTACGGCGTTCGTGTCTTCACTTGGTCGACGTCGCTCGAGACCTTGGTGGCCAGCGGTGTGTCCGCCTCGCGCTCGAGCACCGCGGGCGCGACGGTTGGGCTCTCGGACTTGCTCGGCTGTACCACCGACAGCGCGGGCGCGGACACGGCACACCCCGCCGCCACGAACAAAAGAAGCGCGCGCATGCTGCTCAGACGCGCACACGGGCGGCAGTATTCTGCAGCGACGCCAGCGGCATACGACCCCCTGGCAAACGTCCGCCAGCGACATCGTCGCCAAACGCTCCGAGCGCCGCACTCAAGCCATCTTTGCGGTACATCTCCAGGCCGTGACCGACGAGGGCCGCCGATTCTCCGACGACGAAGCTGCGGCCGCCCTCAAGCGCGCCGCGCAGCTTCAGTTGGACGCAGCCGAGCGGGTAGAGCACGCCGCCGAACTGGC
>JAESSZ010000824.1 GCA_016763875.1 Nannocystaceae bacterium | reverse complement strand
GCGCTGAGACGCAAAGCTCGCTCAACACCGAGCAACCGTAGAACGCAGGCCTACGGTCCGAAGCCGCCGGGCGTGTTCGCGGGGGGCGGCATGAGTTCGCCGTCGACGTAGACCGCAACCGGTTCCGCGAGCCACGTCGGGTCCTCCAATGGGTCGCCCGCCAAGACCAGCAACGTCGCTGCTTTGCCCGGCTCGAGCGCGCCGAGTCCGGGCATGCCCCAAAGCGACGCGGCGGCGCTAGTCCCCGAAGCAATAATCTGCGGTGGGGTCAGACCGGCCTGCGCCAACAGGAGCAGCTCGCCGGCGTCGATTCCCTCGATGCGGAGATTTCCGAGGTCGGTGCCGTACAGGACGGTGGCATCGGCCGCGTGAAGTTGCCGCAGATTTTCGATCGATGTTTCGCGGCTCCCAAACGCACGCAACGTGCTGATGACCGCACGTCCCCGCCACGCTTCAATCGTCGCGTCCGACAGAGGCTCGACCGGCGTGTGCGCCAAAATATCGGCACCAACGGCCGCAGCTCGGGCAGCCTCGACGTCCCCCAGAGCGTGGGCTGCCACCAGGAGTCCACGCTCATGGGCGCGCGTAACGATGGCGAGGAGTTCGTCGTCGCTCAACGCCGGGCCCTGGTCGACTGGCACCTTGATCAACTTCGCACCGAGGTCGGCGATCATGTTGACCGCATCCGTGGCCGCCTGCGGCCCCGACACCTCCATGCCGTAGCCATTGGCGCCCCAGCCCTGGGTCGGGTAGCCCAGTTCCGCGGTGATCATTGGACCGGCGGCAAGCCACTGCTCGCCATCGAAACCGGCAAGCGCCTCGAGTGGGGCGGCGAGGTCGACCGCTCCGACCACGCCCCCGGACATCAGGCGCTGTGCACCCTGACCGACATCGTCAACGCCATACTGGAACGCGAGGTGGACGTGGCTGTCGATGAAGCCTGGGACAACCGTTTTCCCTTCAAGGTCGATCACTGCCAGGTCGGCTGGCGGCTCCGACGACACACTGACGACAAGACCCCCGTCGACCTCGAGCACGATCGACTCACCGCCCGGCAAGCGCGCATTGACAAACGCGTAGTGCTCTCCGACTTGCGGCGGCAATGCTGCGGTGTCGTCGAGCGGGTCACCGGTCGATTCACCGCCACCCGTCGACCCTTCCGCCGGGTCTTGTGACTGCTCGCCGTCGGTGGCAGGCGTCAACGGGGTTGCCGGGTGCGCGCACGCGCCCGTGAGCAAGGCTAACGGGAGAAGCGCACGACAAAGCACGCCGCCGGTACGGGGCACCGGCACAGACGGATCAGATTTCACTTCGACAAGTGCGCGGCGAGCTCGTCGGCGCCCCCGATGTGCTTGCCGTCGATGAAGACTTGCGGGGTCGCCACGCGGCCGGCGACGGCGCGAAGCACGAGGGGCTTGGCGGCAATGTCCTGGTAGTGCAGGCCCTTTTCTTCGAGCATCGACTTGGCGCGCGCGCAATGCGAGCAGCCGGCCTTCGTGAACAACACGATGTCCGGACCCAGGGTCGCATTCGGGGCGATGTGACGCAGCATCGTGTCGGCGTCGCTGACCTTGAATGGATCGCCCGGCTCGTCCGGCTCGATGAACATCTTCTCGATCACGCCATCGCGCACGAGCATCGAGTACCGCCACGACCGCTTGCCAAAGCCGATAGCCGCCTTGTCCACCAGCATGCCCAGCTTCTCAGAGAACTGGCCGTTGCCGTCCGGCAAGAAGCGGATCTTTGCGGCGTCTTGATCCTGCTTCCACGCGTTCATCACGAACGTATCGTTGACCGACACGCAGACGATGTCGTCGACACCGTTGGCGGCGAACGTGTCGTACAGCTCGTTGTAGCGGGGCACGTGCTGGCTCGAACACGTCGGCGTAAACGCGCCCGGCAAGCCAAACACGACTACGGTTTTGCCCGCGAAGATCTCGTTGGTAGAAACAGATTTCCACGCGCCACCCTCGCGGGTTGGAAACGTGACCTCGGGAATACGCTGTCCTTCGCGGTTCTCCATGGGACGAAAGTAATCCACAAGCCGTACCACCACGAACCGACGTGGTTTCATGTACTTTTAGGGGACAGCTCGGATATATCGTCGATGGCAGGACGCTATTTCGTTGTCGCGCCGATTTTTCGTCGCCCGTTTCGGCGCTAAGATCACGGGCTATGGACGATGCGACCTTCGACGTCTGCGTGATCGGAGGCGGTCCCGCTGGCTTCGCCGCGACGATGCGCCTTTGGGATCTGGGCCAACGCGTGTGCCTCGTGGAGCCGGGGCGTCTTGGTGGCGCGGGAGTCTACAACGGCGCGCTGTCGTCCAAGACCCTGTGGGAGTTGTCGTGCGACTACCAGGGTGCCCTGCGCCGCGACCGTGGCTACGTCGCCCACGATGTCGAGGTTCGCTACTCCGCGGTCGCGCGCGTTGTCGAGCAAGCAACGTCGACCAAGAGTGAGCAGATGCGGCATCAGTTGGCCGAGCTCGCCCACCCTCGACAAGGTTGTCTGGGCTGCATCGAACTCGTTGAAGGCCGAGCCAGCTTCATCGACGCCAACACGGTTAAGATCGACGGGACCGAGGCGGGACAGAACCGTCGAATCCGCGCCAAGAACTTCATCATCGCCACCGGTTCTCGGCCTCGTCCGCTGCCGGACGTCGAGATCGACGGCCAGCGAATCATTACCTCGGACCACATCGGCTCGCTGTCGCGGTTCCCACGGAGCATGGTGATCCTGGGTGCAGGGGTGGTCGGCTGCGAGTTCGCCACGATCTTCTCCAACTTCGGTCAGACCAAAGTCTACGTCATCGACCGGGCTGAGCGTATTCTGCCTTTTGAGGACGAAGACGTGTCGCGCGTGTGTTCGACAAACCTCGAGGCTAAAGGTGTCACGATTCACCATCGCGCCCGCCTGCTCGCAATGAAGGTCATCGATGACGAGGTCGAGTACACCATCGAGCACCACACGGGAGGTCGGGAGACCATCCGCGTGGAGAAGGCCTTGGTCTCGATCGGCCGTATTCCCAACACCGCGGGGCTCAACCTGAAAGCCGCGGGTATCGAGGTGAGCGAGCGAGGCCACATCGAAGTCAACGACACCTGCACTTGCGTGCCACACATTCACGCCGTGGGCGACGTGACGCTTGATATCGCGTTGGTGAACATCGGCGAGATCGAAGGACGACATGCCGCTGAGGTCATCGCGGGAAAAAACAACGCCGCGCTCTCGTACCAGAACATTTCCACGATCATGTTCCTCGACCCAGAGGTTGCCTCGATCGGACTCAACGAGCAGCAGGCGCAGAAGAAGAAGATCCCCTATCGGGTTGCGCGGTACAGCTACGCGTTGGTCAGTCGCGCGATCGCCATGCGAGCCACCGAGGGCTTCGTAAAGCTGCTGGTCACTGACGACGACGACATGCGTATCTTAGGGATGCGGGCATTGGGCGTACACGCTTCCACGATGCTCGAAGCGGTGTCGTTCATGATCCAACACGGCCGCTCGGCGCGAGAGTTGGGCGACTTGCTGCACCCGCACCCCGCGGTCACCGAGGGTCTGCAAGACTGCGTGCGCATGCTGACCGGGACGTCGATCTACAAGCCGTCCGTCTTTCAGTCTGAGTTGCGACTCTCGCGAATCACCTACGCCGAAGATGGCACCGCAACCTCAGAGGACGCATAGGCGGCGCCCCACCGGGACGCGGCCTCCTCAAACGGCAACGAGCCGATTCTCGGATCGCTGTACGCGAGTCGGTGGGACAAGACTGAGAGCACCTTCGCCGCCAACCCGCTGAAGCCAACGATCGGCCCGCGATCGAACGGCGTCATCCATCTCCTGATAGGCATCCAGAGGCCGTTGCGCCATCCACTGGGTGAAGGACTGAATCCAGCGCGTCGTCGTGGCGCCGCCGATTGTGAATCGGTGATCGCCAACAAACCGCGCGATGTTCTTCCGTTCGGGATGTTCGGTGACCCACGTGCCTACGGCCGCGACGGTGTCGGTCACAACCGGCCACAGCTCGGAAAACAGGCGCCTGAAGATCGGGTCAATGCTGGCGGGCACCTCATCGTCGGGGGCAAGCTCACCGTGCTCCACTTGTGCCGATGCCGGGTCATTCATGCGCGTGACCCAGTCGGCAACCCGCGGCGCGACGCGGCGCATCAGCTCGCCAGGCGCGGGATCCCGATACAAGTGGGCATACAGTGGGCCCATGAAGCCAAAGTCACCAACGCTCGGCCGCGAGCCAAGCAGGTACGGGTGCTCGGTGAGGTGTTCGTCGAAGTCGTGCAAAAATGCTTCGTACGACCGCTCGATCGCGTCTCGATTTGTGCGGTTGATACCAAGCGCACGCCCGTAGTTTCCGCCGAAGAAGGCAGCGATGGGTAGACCGGCCACAGGATGTAGGAATGCGGGGAGCCGCGGCGCGACGATCTGACCAAACTCGGTGAGAACCAGCTTCATGTTCTTGCGCTTGTAGTGCCAGCGGTAGTGCATCGCAGGCATCAACAGCCACTCGTCGCCATACAACTCCAGCAACAGACTCGCCAGACGGAGAACCGGGGTGTCGGGGTAGACCCCTCGCTGTGGATGCCGGGCTTCTACCCAGTCGATGATCGCCGTCGTGTCCTGGATGGCCTCGCCCTCGGGCGTCAGCAGCACGGGGATCATCGCCAAGCCCGTCTTGGGCCGAACGATCTCCATGATCACCTTCCGGCTAGCGAACAACTCGTCGAACGCGACGCCCTTGTAGCGGAGGTACGCCCGAGCCTTCCCGCTGTACAAGGAGATCTCGGCCGCAACAAGTCGATAGGGTTCGGCCACACCGCAAGCGTGCCCTGGACCGCGCTGGTTCTTCAAGCACGAGTTTCGGCATCCGCCTCAGAAGAATTGTTCGTCACAGTTTCCGGACCACGCCTCCGTCTTCTCGTGGAAGAAAGACGCCCCCCTCAGTTCCGTCTGCGAGCTATCGCTATCCTGCTTGGAGGAATCTGCTGTGACTCTGGCGACGGGCCCGCGGGTTGCACCGCAGACAACAATGCAATCGACCCAGTCGCGCAGACGCCCTCAGATCGCGTCGAGGTGGGGGGCACACAGATCTGGCGCGTTCGCTGGGATAACCCGGTCGTCGGTGCCCAGTACGAGCTTCCCTCGATCGGGTACGCGATCCGTCAAGGATACGCCTGGCACTACAACAAATTCGACCTGGAGCTCGACCTCGACGATGCGGACCCCGCCCACCGGTTGTACACATGGCCAAGCTTTGCGGGTACCTACGGTGACGACGAGGACATGTTTCAGTTCGAGTCGCATGGGATGAAACTCGAACCGATGGTGGACGGTGAGGCGCTCTCATCGATCGCAACCGCGTCCGGGATCCACGATGCATGGAACGGACCTGAGTTGCTACTTGAGGACCCTTTGGGAAACACTGAGGGCCGCTTTCAGCTCGATCCGGCAGTGGGACTGGTACCACTTCGCGTGGTCGTATTGCATGGTGGCCCGCTCACAGCGCCCGGTTTCTTTGGCCCCGCCCTTTCAGCTGGATGGTTGTCGCATAACTCCGCCGAGCTGCTCATCGACGACCGCTGGGAAGGTACGAAGTTGACCAACACGATGGCACCGTACTTCCCGGACTTTGTCGAGACGGAGTGGACGCACCGCCCGGGAACAGGCCAAGTCGCCAGCGCTCCCATCGCTGGCGGAGGTCGGCATATGCAGCCGGATCGCGTCTTCGACCAGTGCGACGTCCAGTTTCGAATGCTCAGCTATCACACATGCCAAGTTCCCCCGGACATTCTGTACGACTCTCAGTGCCTGGGCAGCCTGGGACAAACGGGCCACGCCAACACAGTGAGAAACTACGTCGCCGAGAACTGCGATGTCCCCAGCGACGTCGCGAAGGTCATCTTTGTCGGATCTCTAGCAGGGTCGAACTGTTTCGACGGAACGCTCAATGGTGCGCAAGTCCGCAACGACGTCCTCATCACCAACATGTTCGCTGGCAAAACGACTTTGGCCCACGAGCTCGGGCATCTCGTCGGTCTCAATCACACCAAGACGTCGGGCAATCTGATGGCCCCAGGCAGTGGGATCGTGCTGGACGAGGAAGAGTGCAGCACGGCGAACGCCGTGGCGCACACGATGCAGGCCGCCTATTGGGATTGACGCCACCGACCACTACGCCAGCAGCGACTCGCGGAATCGTACCGGATCGGACTGCGGCGCCCATGGCACTAACTTGCGCATCACGGTCGTGAAGAGCGGATGCACAAGCAGGCGCTTGCGCCACGCCCGTACGTTCGGGAGCGGCAAAGCGTCGAACCAGATGTCATCAACGGCGGCGAACTGGCGAACAAATGGGAACAATGCAGCGTCGAAGAAACCGGGACTGGCGCCTGCGAGGTAGTCCGAGTTCAACGCGCTCTCTAGAGACGCGAGACGTTCGACGCCCGCCCTCGCCGCTTCGTCGTCCCGATCGCGACCGCTGCGTTGGGGGTACTTGTAGCGATCGACTGCGGCCTTGAACGGGCCGTCGTTGACCTGCAGAAGTTCGCACAGCGTCGCGTCTTGTCGAGCATTGAGCCAGCCCAATGGATCCGAGACGCTTAGACACCAGTCCATCACCTCGAGACTCTCTTCGAGGACCCGACCATCGGCGAGCAGAAGCAGCGGAACCGTGGCCTTGCTCCCAGCTTCGAGCATGGCCGCCGGTTTGTGGCGCAACACGACCTCACGCAGTTCGGGGTCCGCCCCGCTGACCGCCAGCGCCATTCGAGCGCGCATAGCGTAGGGGCAACGACGAAAACTGTAGAGCACTGCATCTGTTGCGAATGCAGGCGGAGGCTCGTTCGCGGCCGGCATCGATTTTGTGGTTAGCGCACGGCAGCGCGGTACAGCGCGTGGCGCGTACCTTCGGGATCGTCCACCGAATACACGATGTCGCCGTCGAACGGGTCGCCCGCGTTCAGGGACGGGGAGTGTAGGTAGCCGTATCGGTCGAGTTCGATCAGCGAGTGGTCGGCGGGATTCTCCAGCAAGAGCCGGCCGTGTGCGTTGTTGTTTTTTTCGACAATCCCCAGGATGCGACCGTCGCTAACAATGGCGTGCTGGTAATTCACACGCTCGCTCAGCAATCGAACAGGACCCCCGTCAAAGGGCCCGTACCACAGGGCCCCTTCGAGTTCGGCCGGGTGCTCGGCGTCGACAAAAACGCTGATCCCATCACCGCTCTTGCTCGGCGCGCCCTGAGCGTGGTCAATGATGACGCGGGGGACCCCCTCGAGATCCCAGAGTAGTTCCTCGGTGCGCTGGTCAGCTTTGCGCACCAGCCAGAACAGATCATTGGCTAAGACCGCACGAATCGCCGTGCCTTCCGGAAGGCGGAGTTCCTCGCCTGACGCGGCGAAGGCTCGCTGACCCAACAGCGAGTTGTCCCGAACAACCACCCAATCGCGGCGGAAGGGTGACACGGTCCACGCGAGGTGAGAGTCGAGCAAACGCACTCCCGTGCTGCTCTCGCGATCGTGGAGGAAGATCGCGCTTATCGGCGCATCGGGATCGCCTTGGGGTGCCTCGTCGGTCTGCCAGACGATCTTCGTCCCGTCGCTCGATGCCCGGAACTCCAGCGCACCGCCAACAACGACGGTGCTCGAGCCATCGTCGAGGTTGACGCTGATGACGTCCCCGTCCGGCTTCATCGCAATCGCCTCGCGACCCTTGGCCCACAGCGGCGTGGTTCGGTAGTCACCCGCGCCGAAGAACACGTTCACAGGCACGCCAACCCCTTCGACGAGCGTCTCGACTGCAGGTGCGAGCACGTGCGGCTCCCGCACGATGACAAGGCGACCGAGGTTGTCCTCCGAGGGCAGCACCGCGACAAGACCGGCGTCTGTCCGCCGCACCGCGCACGTGCCGTCCAAAATGCGTACCGGATCCGCGGCACCCGAGGGGTCGATTCGAAAGAGCGCACTTCCGTCCACCGCACACGCCAAGGCCACGCCTTGGTACTCGCGCACCACTTCCATGCCCTCGCCGATGATCATGGGGTCTTCGCCGCAGGGCCCGACGGACACAATCGCGCGGTTGCTGGTGTCCGCGAACAGCCCCAATGCACCTGCGGCTCGAAAAACTCCGACGAGCATCCGCTGGTCGTCAGGCGACCAATCGAGGCGGAACGCGTGCTCACGGGGAGCCAGGGCCAGTAGCTCGACCGGGCCCGCGACGCCACAGCGTTCCTCGAATGTGGGCGCCTCCGTCTGTGGTGAGGGTATCTCGCTGACGATGTCGTCCTGGCAAGCCAGGGCGGGCAGCATCATCATTGCAAGCCACGAACGCATCTCGTCAGCCAGCATAGCCCATGGGCGAGGTCAGGCCGCGGTAGGCTCTGTGCGATGACCGACAGCGAGTCGAAGCATCGGCACGTGCCGTATCGCCCTGATCGTCTTCCGCACGAGGAGGCGCTGGAGCGCGGTCGGGCGTTCTTTCGTGAGTTCGACGCACGGCGCAGCGTCCGCCATTTCTCTGACCAAGCTGTCCCCCGCGAGGCGATTGAACTCGCGGTCCGCACGGCATCGACCGCTCCCTCTGGTGCACATCGGCAACCATGGCGATTCGTCGCGATCGACAACCCCGCCCTGAAGTCGCAGATTCGGAAGGCGGCCGAACACGAGGAGAAGATCAGCTACGAACAAGGACGCATGCCGCCGGACTGGCTCAAGGCACTCGCCCCGCTGGGTACCACTTGGGAGAAGCCGTACCTGGAGACCGTGCCCTACATCGTCGTGTTGTTCGAGGAGATCCACTCGTTCGAAGACGACGGAAGCAAGCGCAAGAACTACTACGTACGAGAGAGTGTCGGTATCGCTGCTGGCCTGTTTGTCGCAGCGCTCCACCGTATGGGTCTGTCGACGCTGACGCACACGCCAAGCCCCATGGCGTTCCTCACGAAACTGCTTGGCCGACCCAAGAACGAGCGCCCGTTCATTCTCTTTCCGGTCGGCTATCCGGCTCCAGACGCCACCGTGCCGGACATCCAGCGCAAATCGCTGGACAACGTCATCGTTTGGAATACCGGGGACCACGAGTAAGCGGGAGAGCAACCGCTTCGTTCACCGTTGCCGACTGTCGCGAGACGTGGATTTCATGGGAAGCTATCCGAGCTTGGCGGGTGAAGGACACCTCGAAGCGGGCGCGAGACTCGGCCGCTACGTAATCGGGAAGGTCTTGGGTTCCGGGAACATGGGGGTGGTCTACGCCGCGTTCGACCCAGAGCTGGATCGGACCGTGGCGATCAAATTGCTCACAAGCGTGGGCTCGGATCTCGCAGAGTCAGGCGACACACAAGAGGTCGACAATCGTCGGCTCCTGCGCGAGGCCCAAGCGATCGCCAGGCTCGCTCACCCCAACATCGTGAAGGTGCACGACGTCGGCACGGCAGACGGCCGTGTCTTCATCGCCATGGAGCACATCGACGGGGAGACCGTGCGCGCCTGGTACGAGCGCGTACGGCCGAGTTTCGGCGAGGTTGTGAACGTGTTCCAGCGAGCCGCCCTGGGCCTGGCGCACGCGCACGACGCAGGTCTCGTCCACCGCGACTTCAAGCCCGACAACATAATGGTGGACGGGCTCGGGCGCGTGGTCGTGACCGACTTTGGGCTCGCGCTGCCCATGGGCGATGGTGAGGCGCTCACGACACTTGACCCATCGCCTGCGGACCAGGAAATCTCGGCACGCACCACCCTGCTCTCGCGCACGGGTGCTCTGGTCGGGACCCCGGCCTACATGGCCCCGGAACTTCTCGCGGGAGCCAGCGCCGATGCACGCAGCGATCAGTTCGCGTTTTGCATTTCGTTGTACGAAGCTCTGTACGGGGAACGCCCGTTCGAACCCGCCACCGCTCGCCTGCACGTTCGTGGGGCCCCGCCGCGATGCAAAGTTCCGCAACGCCTGCGTCGCGTGGTGCTCCGTGGTTTGAGCGAAAAGCCGAGTCACCGCTTCACTGATATGCGCGCGCTTGCTGCGGCCTTCCGAAGACGACGCTTGCCCTGGCCTCTGGTCGCAGGTGGCGCGGTCGCGACCGTCTCTGCGGTCGCCGCGAGTGCGACCGGTAGTCCACCTGCCCCGCGCGTTTACTGCGACACAGTTGCGACGCACCTCGAGGGGGTGTGGGACGACGACACGCGTGACCGTCTGCGAGAGGCGTTTGCCTCCACGAAGCTCGCGTTTTCCGTGAGCGCTGCGGACAATGCGATCGCCTCCCTCGATGCGTACGCCAATCAGTGGGTCGGGGCCCAGACCGACGCGTGCCAGCAACAGCTCACCACCTCGAACGACGGCAGCGTGACCGCGACGATGGCGTGTCTCGCCAAACGCCGCGCATCGCTCGAAGCACTGGTTGGCGTTGTCACTCAGGCCGATGCCCGCATCGTGACCGGCGCCGCGGATGCACTCGCCCGCCTCCCGGAGATCGACGTCTGCACCACGGCGGTCGCGGGAGAACAAACACCGCCTCCCGAACTCGCCGACCGAGTCGCGGCACTGGACAAAGCGCTCAGGCGCGCCCACGCGCTCCGTGACACGGGACTGACCAAAGAGGCGCTCGAGGCCGCTCAGCTTCTCCTCGAGGACGCCAAGTCCGTTGCGTTTGCCCCGATGCTCGGCGCGGCAGAGACAACCCTCGGAGACGCGTTGGCTGACGCGGGACGGCTGGATGAGGCGGAAAATGCCTACCACCGCGGGCTATCGGTGGGAGTAGCCTCGCAGCATCACCGCACGATCGCAGACGCGAGCGCAGGGCTCGCCTCAGCAGCCGAAGAACGTGACGCTGATTCAGAGGTCGAGCGTTGGGTCGCGATGGGCAACGCAGCGCTGGACGCCGCGCACGACCCGGACACTTTGCGGCGCGTGCGGCTACTGACAATGCTCGGCGTCGTGCAGCGAAAGCAGGTGCGACTGCACGAGTCGGAGGCAACCTACCGCGCCGCGATCCGAACGATGGAGACCACCATCGAAGAAAGTCACGTCGCGTACTCAGCGTTGTACTCAGGACTGGGCCTCACGCTCTCCAAAATGGGCGAGCACGAAGAGGCCAGCGAGTGGGTGGCGCGTGCACGCAAACTCCTGCTGGACACCTACGGGGAGAACCATCCGCAGTACGCGGCTGCACTGCAAAACACCGCGGCCATGTACCTCCGACGTGGCGCCTACGCGCAGGCGCTACAGCCGTCTCTCGAATCCCACGCCACGCTGCTTGCCGCATTTGGGCCCAAGCACCCCTCGACTGGGACCACGGCCTACAGCGTTGCCGTCGCGTTGCTGCATCTGCAGCGATACGACGAGGCCCACAAGTACGCGGGGCAGGCGATGCGCGCCTATGAGCCCGCCCTCGGCGCCGACTCCCCAGCGGTCGCGATGGTGCTCGCGCTCAGCGGTGAGATCGACTTGCGCGCGGGTGACCTCGCGGCGGCGGAGTCTTCGCTGGAGCAGGCGCTGCGCATCGCAACCCGGCACGAAGACGACTGGCGGCGAGCGAGCTATTTGTCGCAGCTAGGCAGGGTCGCTCACCTGTCCGGCGATCTCGACACTGCGGAGACTAGACTCAGCCAGGCGCGCGCGTTGCAGTCCACGGTCCGCACCCAGTCGACGATCGATCTTGCCGAAACCGTCGGACGACTCGCGGCGCTAGCCCTCGACGGGCACTCGCACCCGCTCGAGGCGTTGCCGTTGGCAAAGCGCTCCTGGGATCTGTACGACGAGATGGAGTCCGACCTCAACGTGCGTGCCGACGCAGCGCTGCTGTATGCACGAGCACTCATGGCCGCCGAGCCCACGCCCGCCAACCGTAACAAGGCAGCGGATGTCGTCGGCAAGTGTCTGCGGGACCTCGACCGGCTGGGCGAAGCGTCCACGCGCCGCGAAGCTCTCACACAATGGCTCGAAACCGCGGCGCACGCCCCCTAGACCGGCTGCGCCCACACCATTGCTGACGTGGGTCGCGGAGGGTCTTGGCCACCGTTGGACGCGCTACGCCAGCAGCTCGTCCAGGATGCCGCCGTCCAGGCCTGGGTCGCCAAAGTCGTCGAGCGGGCCGCCATTGGTCGTGAGACCGACAGCAGTACCGATCGTCTGCAACATCTTTCGGTGGTTGGCGCCGCCATCGCTGAGCTCAACGTTTTGGCCCTGCTTGAAGTAGCCGCACGCCGATCCGCCGATGACATACGGGATGTTGTTCGGCGAGTGGCCTGGCCCGTTTCCGTTGTCGTTGTACCAAATGGCGACACCGTTATTGAGCGCGCTGTCCCCGTTGGGCATGAGGTACTGGTCGAGCTCCTCAAGCAAGAAGTTGAAGGCGCGCGCGAACTGGATGTCGACGTACGAATGCAAGACGTCCGAGTTCGCGATCACAGCACCGCTGCTGTCGTGCGACGAACGTCGGTGCGACAGGAAGTGGTAGTTTTCCATCAGACCACCGCTACCGAGATTCTCGTATCGCGTGGATCCGTCGTTGCCGCTGCCGACCTGAATCGCCACCGAGCGCGTGTAGCCACACGAAACTGCCAACGCGGCGACCTTCATGTGCGCGCGGGCTGCGTTGAGGACCTGGATGCCATCGTCGCTGTCGTAACCAGCGCTCATGCCGTCGAGTTCCATCTCGGCGTCCTGTTCGAGATTGCACGACAGGGATGACTCAAGATCTCGGATCGCGGCGCGGTGCAACTCAAGGCGCGTCTTGTCCAAGCCACTAAGCTTGGATGACGCGAGCAACGTGTCCATTTGGTCACGAACGAGATCGTTGACGCTCTTCTGTCGAGCAATGAGCTCGCCGAACTCCTCGGCGTCCACGCCCATCATCGTTTGGTACGACGTGGCTGGGTTGTGCAACGCCGAACGACGGTCCGCAGACCCGCGATACGAGATGCAAGGCCCACCAAGCCAGCCGCCGCTGCTGCCAGCGTACATGAACAACGAATCTCGACCGTCGGGGTTGAGCTCTCGGCCAATCCGGTGGTCGATGGACTCGCCGCTCGCCTCGGAACTACCACCCGCGCCCGCAACTGCAGCCCCTCTCGCGACGAGGCCTTGCATCGCGCCGCGCGCGTGGCCGTCGCCGAAGTCGTAGTTGTTCATGTTGCAGTTGCGCACGATGAGCAACTTGTCGGCAAAGTCGACAAGTTCGCCTACGGCGCGACCGCCCATTGTTGCTTCGGTGAGTGCACCCAACTGCGTCGGCCAGAAGCGCTCTGGCTCATTGCCCACCTCGGTGTTCTGGGCCGATGCCACTCCGTTAGCCTGGCGGAAGAAGATCGCGAAGGGGCGCTCCCCTTCGGCAGCCTTGGCTTCACGCGGCGCAAGCCCTTCGAGAAACGGGAGGGTGACAGCAACGCCACCGGCGCCCCGCAGTACGTGTCGGCGTGAGATTTTCATTAGTCCACCTCCTGCGTCGAACGGGCTCTGAATGGTCTTGAAGTCACCAACTCGATCAGCACGTCTTTGACGGAGTTGTCCTCTTTGGACAGGCCAGCAAGACGCTGGATGAGAGGCCCGTCTTCGGCGGCACGAGGCCGACCGTTGGCGAACTGCACCCAGTTGTCGGCGTAGCAGTTGTGAACCTCGTCGGAGGTCACCATCACGTCGATGAGTTCCAGCGCGTTGGCCACGGGGACCTCGACGCCACCCAACACGACATTCGTCGCGGGGTCGACCGTGAAGCCGTTGTCCAGATCGCGCCATGCACCCGTCGAGTCGTAGTTCTCGAACGGAAATCCCCACGGGTTGATGACGGTCGAGTGACAACCAGAACAGTCAGAGCCCGGTTGCTCCGTCAGCGCAACGATTGCCTCACGGTTGGTCTGCCCCTCGGCCGCCGGAAGGTCCGGGACATTATCTGGAGGCGCGGGGATCTGACCGCAGGCGATGCGTTTCACCATGAACACACCGCGGTGGATTGGGTCGGGTTGAACACCGGTAGCGTTGGAGACCAGGAACCCAAGCTGCGTGAAGATGCCGCGCCGCTGCGAGGCGTCGAGCGTGGCCTTTTCGAACTCGGGACCGTAGTTGCTGGCATCCAGCCCGTACAACGCGGCCGTCTCGGCATTGACGAACGTTTCGTTGGACGTGAGCAGGTCGATGTACGAGCCGTTTTGCTCGAAGATTACGTCCTGCACGAAGCGGGAGTGCTCCTCTTGTGCCAGCAAACCCAGATCGGCGGGAGCGTCCGGGTAGATCGCAGCATTGGGTGCCGCACTCTCGAAGTGCTTCACATTGTGCAGCGCGTAGTGGAACTGCTCCACGGCGTTGGCGGCTTTCGGGTTGTCGAGCATGCGCGCGGCTTGCTCCGCAACGCCCTCGTACTCGCCCAGCATGTCGGCGGCGGCCGCATCGAGGAGTTCGTCGTCAGGCATCGAGTCCCACAAGAAGTAGGAAAGCCGCGAGGCGACCTCGTAGTCGCTCAGCGGAATGACGCCACCGGCTTCGCCTTCGCTCGCCTCGATGCGGTACAGGAACATCGGCGACTGCAGCATCGACTCAAGCGTGAGTCGCACGCCAGCCTCGAAACCAACGGAGTCGGTGTAGTAGGACGGCGCGTCGGACCATGCGCCCATGTAGACCGCAACCTCCGCGTCGGTGAGCGACCGACGGAATGCACGGCGTCCGAAGTCCCGGATAAAGGCCTCGGGATCGCCGGGTGTCGTCACGATCGTGTCCATGATCGACGGATCGGTCACGATGGCGAGCGTGGCGGTCGATGTCGCAGCGCGCTGGTACCCGGCCCACAGTGCGGAGTCGACCTCGGTCGCCTGCGCGTTGTTGGCATAGATGTAGCCGCTCTCTTCTGCGTCGGGTCGGAACTCGACGGAGAAACCGGTGACATCGGTGAGCTGCAGCAAGTCACGAACCGTGTTCTCCCACTGAGCGTGTGTCAGTCGGTAGAAACGGGTGTTGGGGGCAGGCAGCTCTTCCGGATTCGATCCCTCGTCGACGCCGCCTTCTGCCTCGTCGTCGCCGTCATCGTCGCCGTCATCGTTGCCATCGCCACCGTCACCGTCGTCGACACCATCTGTGCCGCCAGAGGCAGCGTTGTCTTCGGCCGTGAGACCTCCGTAACAGCCGCTGCTAAGCAGCACCGCCACGGTCAAATTTCCCAGTATTGATCCCCGCACAAGCAAGCTCCTTGGTTCCGCGGCGTCCACTCTGGCGGATCGACGGGACGAGGGGCAAGGCGATTCGTGCGTTTTCGCGGCCCTACTGGGCTATGGCATCGATCTGCACCAGTTCGATGATCAACACGTTGCCTGCCTTACTTTTGGCGCATTGAAACCGCGCAAATCGTGGTTGTTTTCCCCAGGGAGACCGACATCGGGGCAGCGGCTCAGCGACGCCAAACCGGTGGGGCCGCTGCACCTCAACCCGACGGTGCTCGTGGCTCACGCGCGGATCCGCGACGGGCGCTCCAGGGGACATCGGCGAATAGAACGTAGCGTCACGTGCTGAGGTCGACCGCGATGCACCAGTTCCCGGTCGGGAATGGCATGGTCCCACAGATCTCAGCATTGTTCACGTTGCACCCGCCCGTGCCTTCAAGGGTCTGAAACGACGTGCCTGATCCGCACGGACTCGCGGCATCGACACCAAATCCAAGTAACAGTCCGGACGGCGTCGAGAATCCGACACAGAACCCGGGTGTATTAATCTGGACCGGCACCCGTAGCACCTGCGCGTTGAGTCCGTTCGCAATCGCGTTGGACGCAATCGGCACGCTCGTGATGACATCACCTGGCGCGCCACCGTTCCAACCGCGTACCTCAAGGTCAAACGAACCTACGTCGGCGTTGTCGGCGGCCACGTAGTACTGGACCGACGTCACCAGAAACGGCGGCGTGAGCGTGGAGGTGAAGCACTCTGAGAGCGTCTGTGCGACTCCCGTGCCGTTGGACACGTCGCCCCCGAAGTAGCACCACAATGGGGTTGAGCAATCCGTGAAGGGCACGTTCTGCAGGTGCTGTGTTTCCGTCGCGATCCCAGTGGTCGAATCGCCGTCCGAACCAGCCGAGGTCGTGGACGATGTCTCGCTCGTGGATCTCTCGCCCGTAGATCCGTCGTCTCTGATGCCCTCGTCTCTGGTTCCCTCGTCTCTGGTTCCCTCCTCACCACTCGACGTGCCGTCAGCACCGGCACTGTGGGACCAGCCTGCAGACGACGAGTCCGCGGTGTTCGGGGTCGCGGTTGTCTCTTCGCCGATCGTTCCGCCCAAGCCACTCCCGCTTTGGACCGCGCCTCCACCGTCACCGCCAAATGTGCATGCGGTCGCCAGCGCGGCAGCGACCACGACGGCGTGTCGACTCCCCAAGTTGTGGCTCATTGCACCCAAGATACCACCCGACACGGGCGAACCGCGCCGCGTTTAGTCGCCAATCGTCGACTAGTTGATTGCTGGGACGAGTGCGAGCTGTCCCTCTACATCCGCCCACGCGGCCAGTAGCGATTGGACGAAGTGGTGGTCACGGATAAGCGCGCCCACTTCGAGGTTGCGATCGTCGCGGCCCCGGTTGGAAAAGTTGGCGGATCCAACGCCGGCAATGAGAACGGCGTGACGCTCTGGGCCTCGACGTAGCGATAGAAGCTCTCGTGGTAGGCCATGAAGTGCTCGTAGTGGGAGCGGTCTCGCGGCTTGTGCAGGTTGTAGACCGTAACCACAAACCCGGGCCGCTTGTCGTCGCGACCGACGCGGCTTGAGGCCTGGATATACTCACTGGTCGTCTTGGGCTGCCCGGCAATGACCATCAGGCCGAGGCGCTCGATGTCGATACCAACAGAGATATGAATGCCAGCTGAAAGAGGCGCCACCTTGGAACGAAGCCGGGCTTGCCCTTCCCGATCCGCCGAAACGCGACCTCGTGCATGGCTTCGTTCGCCCAGCAGAACGCCTGGCGTACCTCCGCATCGGTTTTGAGCAGCTCGATGCCAGCCTCGATCCGCTCCAGCGCCGCCCGTGCGCGCACAACGAGCTCGGCCTGGGTTTTCTTGTGTGCTGGGCGGTCAAGCGAAATGGCGGCCTGCTTCTCGATCCACTTGGCGTACTGCTTGGGAAGCTTGCCCAGGCACGCGTCGATGTCTTCGGGCCCCGAGCAGTTCGACAGCGCAAGCATGCCGACCTCTACGCCCGGTTCGTCATTGGGCTTGACCCGCGCGACCTTCGTCCGCGGGATCCACATCGCGCGTGCACCGACGGCAGGATTGTCCACAAGACTGATGGGCTCGTTCGGGTCGCGCCCAATGGGGGCCGCGGCGACACCGTGGCCAACGACCCACTCGATCTCGCGGCGGAACTACAGATCGACCATCTGATCGTCGAAGTCCGAGGAGTTGGCGAAGTGCGCGTCGGGGCGGGGCAGCAGCTGGGTACTGGCGTGAAGGCTCATCTCGAGCTGGAAGATGGACTGCTCATTGAGCTCGACGGAGTACCCACGAGCGTCGTTGTCGGGATCAGCCACCACCGCCCGCCCGTTGACCACGAAGACAGACAACGCTCGTGCTGGCTGCCCAGGCGCGCCGATCCGCAGCGCTTCGGCGTC
>JAESSZ010000823.1 GCA_016763875.1 Nannocystaceae bacterium | reverse complement strand
TACATGTCGCCGGAGCAGTGTCGGGGCGACCCGCTCGACCGTCGCAGCGACCTGTTTGCGCTCGGGATCGTTTTGTACGAACTGGCGACGCTGAAACGAGCGTTCGACGGCGCCGGTGAGTTCGCGGTGATGAACCAGATCGTCAACCACGACATCGAGCCGCCGTCGAAGCGAGCACCGGTGCCCAAGGAGATCGAGGCGATTATCATGGGTCTCCTGGTCCGTGACCGAGAACGGCGCTACAGCACCAGTCGCGAGGTTCAGCGGGCGTTTGATGCCGCAGCGTCGATGCTGGGTCTGTCCGCGACGCCGGCCGCAATTGCAGCCGAGATGGCGTCGCTGTTCGGAAGTCGGCCGTATCCGTGGGCGCTCGAGACCGTGGCATCCGTCGACCCAACCGATGCTGGGAGCTCAAGCGCAGCACCAGCACTCAACGACACGCCTGCGATCGAGGAAACCGCGGCGACTGTCGCCAGGGCCCGACCACCTCGCGAGCTCGGCTCGGCGGTACCGCGTCGGAACTGGCTCGGCGTCGTGGCCGGGGTTGCGGTTGTGAGCACCGCGGTTTTCTTGCTCAACCCGCGCTGCGACGGTCAGCCATCGACCGCGGCCACGCCATCTTTGGCGCCGGTCGAGTCGAGCAAGTCGGTGGCCCAGCACCCGGTTCCACAGACCAAGCCCACGGCCGATCCTGGCCTGGCGACGACGACACCGGACGAACCGATAGAAACCGAGGGGGCGAAGCCGCCCCCCGCGGTCCCCCCCGCGCCTCGCCGTAGTCCAGCACGACGCCGAGGCTCTCCACGAGGTAAAGTAGGCAAGCCCCGCCCCGTCGAACCGGCTGAGCCCAGCAAACCCACCTTCGACCCCGACGCCCCCGCGCCGCGACCCCGTTGACCCATGACCCTTGCCCTCGCAGCCTCGGCTTGTCTCGTGGTGGTCGTCCTGTCGCCGTGGGATACGGCCGACGAGCACGCCACACGCGGCGAGCATGCGTTGGCCGCGAAGGCGTACGCGCGCGCATGGGACGAGGAACACGCAGTCGCGATCTTGTACAGCTGGGGTCAGGCCGCCCGGCTCTCAGGAGACTGCACCGCGGCGGTCGATCTGTACGACAGGTTTACCGGCGAGGGGGTGAGCCCTCCGACGAGCTACGACACGAAGGCACTGCGAGCGCAGTGGACCCAGATGCTGGACAACGCCGCCGTTTAGCGAGAGGTGTGCGCAGACGGATTGGTCCAGAGTGCCGTGGCCGTGCCACTGGTCGCGCCAGAGCCTGTACCGCGCACCCCGCCGGTCGAGTCTGAGCCGGTCGAGTTCGAGCCGGTCGAGTCGGTACCGGTTGTCGGGCCTGCCCCTGTGCCGCGGCGTAGCGGCCCCGCGCCCATGGCTGACGATTCCGTTGCGCTGGCCGATCCAGTGGGCTGGGCGCTGGTCGGTGTCGGAGCGGCCGCTGCAATCGCTGGTGGCGTGATGGTTGGTATTGCGGCGTCCCGCGACCGCACCGCCGAATCTGCAGCAGACCACGATCGGTTCCTCGCCGAGCTCGAAGGCGCCCGGGTCCAACAGACCGCGGGGCTGGTGATGTTCGGAGTCGGTACCGCGCTGGCAGTCGGTGGCGTGGTCCGCCTGCTGGTGGTGCGCCAACGTAGAGAACACCCACGGACGCGCATCGGCGCACGCGGCGTGACGTTCCAGTTCTAGTCTTGGGTCTTCGACCCACAGTCGAACGACGTCACGTGCGACCGCGCGGCAGGATCGTCCGTGCCCAGTTGCAGCGAAGCATTGTCTCCCCAGCACACAATCGCCCTCGCCGTGCGCGCGCACGCGTGCAGTCGTCCCGCGACGATCTCGAGCGCAACGACCGGCTCTCCGTCAAGCAGGACCTCCTTGGCGTCGAACCCCGCCGTGATTCCACCGACCTCGGTCTGACCGCTGAGGTTGTCCCCCCAGCACAACACATGCCCGTCGGCCGCGCGTACGACACACGTGTGGTTGTCGCCCGCAGCGATTCCTATGTACTGACCACCCGCCAACACGGCGACCGACGTGGGCGCGTCGAGAAACTGATCAGAGGGCGCGGAGCCACACTGCCCCACATCGTTGTGCCCCCAGCACGCGACGTCCTGGCTCGTGTCATCACCGAACACGGCGCAAGTATGGTTGTAGCCGGCCGCAAGCATACGCACCCCGCTGGTGAACGGCTGCGCGTACGGCAGAACTTGGTCATGGCGGATGTCGCCACCCAACCGACCCCCACCCGAATCCCCTGCACAATAGGCGCCGGTCGATGCGGTCCGAACGCACAGGTGGCGGTTGCCAGCCGTCAGTGCTCGGATCGTGTCGTCGACCCTGATCGAGACGGTCTGCTCGTTCGGAAGCGTCGCGCCCCAACAGCTCAACTCGGAGCCCGTCGCGATACAAGAAATCGCGCGACTAACCGCCACCGCGGTCGCAGCAAGGGTCCCGACGACGAGGGGCTCGAGCACGACCGCGGGCGCCTCTTCGTAGGTCACCTGGAGGCCCGAGTTCAATCCCCAACACAACACAGTGTTTCCTTCGCCCAGCCCACAGGCATGATCGGCGGCTGACTCAGGCACGAGGTAGCCATCGGGACTCGCGCCAGCCCCGAGCAGCACCGTAGCCAGGCGTGCCGGGTGCTCCGCCTGCGATTCGAAGCCAAGCCCGAGTTGGCCGAACTCGTTGGCGCCCAGCACCACACCCGACCGAGACCATCGACCACGCAGTTGTGTTCCGCCCCGCCGATGAGCGAGGTGACCCCGCACAGCTCGTCGACGCAGATGCCCGCGACACCATCGCCAGCCAGCAACTCATAGCGGTGCATGCCGCCGCACTCGACGTCGGGGTAGCTGCACCACCCGGTCGACTCGCAGCGGCCCGGAACCCCGTCGAGGACACACATCTCGCTCGTGCTGCACGGGAACCCGCGATCCGCGATGCAACCGGGCAAGGCCAGCGCAACGAGCGCCTCGAGTCCCTTGAGGCTAAGCCTCATCGATACCCACCGTACCCTGGCTACAACCGCACGGCCAGACCCAAGCCCGCGACGCACATCTCGTCGAGCGTGCCGTCGCCGCTGACAACATCCCGCGGCGCATCCAGGCCGAGTTCGGCGAGGGCTTCGAACACACCAGGGTTGTCGATCACGTTGTCGTACGTGCACCTCACTCGGATCTTGTCGCCAGGGCGGAGTTCTGGGGTCTGGTCGATCGGCAAGTCAATCTCGTAGATCCGCTGCCAGTTGAAGTCCCACTGCGGCGTTTGGACCAAGCACTCTGACTCGCTGGCGCGCAGGATGTCCGTTTTCTGGTCGACACCAACTTTGTGCATGTGATTGGCGACGGCCCACACGCGGACAGAGGGGGCGTCGTTGGGCACGGTCCACTCGACCGACTCCTCGTGCCCGACCGCGCCCGCGGGAATGATGAAGTCTCCGCTGGTGCTTTGGCCCGCACCTGGGGTGCCGATGAGGCGAAACTCGGAGACCCACCGTGGCGCTTGGCTTGTCCACCGCATCGCGAGCGCGGTCGTGTCATCGGTCTGCGGCCCTGAGATGTCCGCGTGGTAGTGCACGTTGATGATGATCCGAGCGCCTACAGGCAGGCGAATCCCAACATTGTCCGGGGTGACAGTGGGCTCGGTGCCAGGGACCCACCCTCCAATCATTGTGGTTGAAGACACGCCTGTGCCTCCGTTGCATTCCTGCAGCACGCCGTCGGGCCAACTCGCCGACTCGCCGGTCTCGTCGATGTAGACGATCGCGTGGTGCGCGATGCGATCGTTGCCGGGAATGAACTGCAGCCCGTCGACAAACACGTCCGTGGTGTGCCCCGGATCAAGACTGAGGCAGTGGAAGAAATCGAGTTTGTCTCCTTCGCGTTGCACGGTGACCGAGCCCTGCATCGGCAGGGTTACGGTCGGGTCAGCGAGATCGATGGCAATGGGCGGATCGATTGGAGCGGCGAGATCGGGGTCACCCAGTGGGGTCCCTGCATCGGCCCAGTCGGCGAACATCTGGATCTGCTCGTCGGACAAGCGCGGGTCCCCCTCGAAGCTGTGCTGTGGCTCGCACTGTTCGCCTTCAATCGCATGCCATGGCGGCATCTGGGCGGAGGCCGTCTCGATCGCCATGACCTCGGCCCAGGGCCGGGTCTCGGCGTAGTCTCCCATCGCGAAAGCAATGCCTTCGCCGTCGTGGCACCGGCTGCAATGTTCGGCGAGCAGCGGTGCAATATCCTCGTGCCAGTTGGGGCGCGCGTTTTCGTCGCCGCCGTCGGGCCCATCACCCGGACCGTCATCAGGACCTTCGTCAGGCCAATCGTGCATGCTGTCTTCGCTGCTGTCTTCGCCCTCGGTCGTCGCGCCGTCATCGGCGCCCGCTTGCTCGGGCTCGTCGACATCCGAGCAGCCAGTCCCAAGTGCGCCGAGGCCTAACACCAACGCCCAGTGTGTCGTCCTGCTGTGCATGGCGTTGAACGTCCCCCCAAGGTGTCCCCGTGCGTCTCTCATCGTGGATCCAGCGTGCGCCCTAAGGCGGGAGGCAACAATTGGACGGATTGCGTAGTTGTCGGAGGATGCGCGGGCTATCGGGGGGATGCGTACGCACGATTGCGCAGTGCCGCGGACCTTCGGAGGATTTGCCCAAAAAGTGGACGGGGCGCCATGCGGCTTGAGTTCGCGCCTCGTCTCCGGGCGGCAAGTTGGGTGAGTTTCTCGAGGTGAAGGCCCGTCCGCAGACGGAGCTAGCTCCCGAACCCCATCAGCCCACAGCCGACAGCGGCCCGCGTCGCGTATGCTCGCTGTATGCCCAGCCTTCGGCTGATCGTGAGTACCTTCTTGCTGCTATCGGCATGTGGCAGCGATGCCCCCGTGCCCAACAAGCAGGCCGTCGTCGCGACCGAGCGCGCGCCCTCGGATGAAACCCCGGGCGACAGTGCGCTGCGAGTCCCAAGCATTGACACGCTGCGGATGCACATCAGCAATCTCGCGGACGACACGATGCAAGGTCGCCGGCCGGGAACCGAGGGCGGCCGCACAGCCGAGCGGTACCTCAAGGCTCAGATGGAGCACCTTGGCCTGCTTCCGGCCGGGGACAACGGCACCTTCCGGCAACGGGTGCCTATTCGTGGCGTCACGATGGACCCCGAAACGGCTCGATTCTCGCTGACAAAGTCCGGCGGTAAAGCCACGGTGCTCGAGTTCGGCGCGCAGATCGTAGCCACGAGTTTCCAAGCGGCCGGGCAGCAGGACTTCGACAGCAAGCTCGTGTTCATGGGCTATGGCGTCACCGCGCCCGAATACGAGTGGGACGACTACGCAGGCGTGGACGTCACGGGCAAGACGGTGGTCGTTTTCGTGGGCGACCCCCCGGTCACCGACGGCCGTTTTCGGGGCCACGCGATGACCTACTACGGTCGGTGGTCCTACAAGTTCGAGCGCGCACTCGAGGCTGGCGCTGTCGCCTGCCTGGTCATCCACGAAGCCGCCCCCGCCTCCTACGGATGGCATGTGGTGGAGGGTTCGTGGTCTGGCGAGCGCTTCGGTCTCCGCCAAAGCGACGAGGGCCTTGTACCCGCTCTTGGCTTCCAGGGATGGTTGCACGAGGACGCAGCCACTGCGCTAGCGGCCAGTAGCGGGACGACGCTGGCGGATTGGCACACCGAGGCGATGACGCCTGGCTTCGTGGGACGCCCGCTAAAACTACGCATCGCGGCCAGCTTTCAAACGACCGAGCGCGACGTCGAAGCCAACAACATCATCGGCAAACTGCCCGGGCGAGACACGCCCGACGAAGCGGTCGTCATCACCGCCCACTGGGACCATCTCGGCCACTCACCCGCACCGTTCGAAAGCAACGGGATCTTCAACGGTGCCATCGACAACGCCAGCGGACTTGCGGGCATGCTGGTCACAGCAGCGTCGCTCCTGGAACTCCAGCGCAAGGGACGAGGCCCCAAACGAAGCGTCATTTTCCTCGCCACGACCGCCGAGGAGCAGGGGCTACTGGGGAGCCGCTACTACGCCGACCATGCGATCGTGCCGCTGAACAACATTGTGGGCGTCGCCAACCTCGACAGCATGAATGTCGATGGGCGCACCAACAGTGTGGTGATCGTCGGGGCCGGACAGTCGACGCTCGAGGACACGTTGGCCGAGGTCGTCGCTAGCCAGGGGCGACATGCGCTGCCCGACAGCCGACCCGAGAGCGGCGGCTACTACCGCTCCGACCAGTTCTCATTTGCACGTCGGGGCATCCCAGCGGTGTACTTCCGCGGCAGCACCGACATGGGGGTCGGGGGCATCGAGGCGGGCACAAAGTTGGCCAAGATACGCTCGGATCGCTACCACACCGTATTCGACAAATACGATCCCGCCTGGTCCCTCGAGGGAACGTTGCAGGACGTCGAAACGCTCGTAGATCTCGTGCTCCGGGTCGCCAACGCCGACAAGCGACCCACGTGGAAGTCCTCCAGCGAGTTCACAAACATCCGATAGCTCGGACCCCCCAGCGGCACCCCGCAGAGATCTTGACTGCGGCGACAAGGGCACAGACCGCCAGAAACGTTGCTCAGGGCCCCAACTGAAACCCACAGCGGGCCCGGTTGGCACGAGAGACTGTGTCCCGGTACCATCCAATCGTGGTTGTGCGCAGGCGCGTCGGCGGCAAGGGCTCCGTTGAGCGCACCGTCGTTGGTAAGAGAACCGAGGCCGGCAAGGCTGCGGCAGACATGGTGACGATGGATGACCGGCCGCTGTCGGTCGTCTACAGCGAGGACGGCAAGCGCCTCATCGTCGCCCTGCCGTTTGAACTGTGGATCATCTCGACGGCAACGCTGGAGGTTGAGCGAACGATCGAGCTTCCGCTTCGTCACCCGACCTGCTTCGAGGCCGAAGGCAATACGCTGTGGATCGGCGGCTCTCATCTGTTCCACGGCAGCATGTTCGCGGCGAGCAGTACGAAGGTCGGCACCAAACTCGGCGGATTCGTCGACCACGTATGTATGGTTCGCCCGCGACTGCTGTGCGGGATCGGTGTGCAGGGCGAGATTCTGTGGGACCTCGACAAAGAAGAGGCCATCCACCGACGCAAGGTTTCCGAGCACGAGGTCTTCGGGCTCGTGCCCGCCCCCGACGGCCGGGCTGTGTACGCCGACGGCTCTTCGCACGTGTGGGTCATCGACCCGGACCATGCGTCCGGCTACATGAAACTCAAGCTCAAGGACACGAGCGCCACGGCTGTGTCGGCTGAGGGCATCATTCGCCTCGCGATGACGCGCAACGGTGCGTGCCTGCTCGCCGCCCGTGACGGGGCGATCGGCTGGACCAACCGCGCGTTGCGACTCGAGGGCGAACGGCTTCCGCAAATGGACGGCGACCCCCTGCCGCTGGCGATTGGTGGCGATGAGCGCTGGATCTACGTGCTGCGCCCGCGGTCGGTGCTGCAGCGGTTTTTGGTGGCGCAGCCGCCGGAAGACCCAAGCGCAAAGCAGCAAGCCGCACCGCTACCTCAAGCGCAGCAATGCCGCTTGGATCGGCGTGCAACCGCTATGGCGCTCGGCGCCGACGGCCAACTCGCACTGGCGGGACCGCATGCCGACGATCATTTGGGACGCCTGTGGCGATGCGACCCTGCGAGCCTGCCGTGGGAGACGTTGCGGATTGCGGCCGGCCGCACCCTGGTCGAGCCACCACCAAAGCCCGCGCCCGGAGGCAAGGGCAAGGTCCCGTCGTTCGAGCGCACCCGGACCAAGGTCTCCGGCCCCGCGATCTCCGAGATCAAGGTCGACGCGGTGATCGGGGCCGGACCACAGACGCTGTGGGTCACGCGCCCGCAAGGCACGGCCGTCGAACGACCGCACAGCGTCATTGCTGCGCAAGACGTCATGGCGAGCGACACGGTTGTACTCCCGGCGATGGTGCGGTTTCACGAGGGCACCGCACGCCCAGCGCTGGTGCTGTGGCCTGGGGTCGCTGACAAGGCTCGCGCGGTCCCCAGCGTGCAATGGCTGGTGTGGGGCGATTCACCCCGCGGCTGGATGCCGCTGCACACGCCCAACATCCGGGAACAAGGCTGGTCGCGGCGGGAGGTGTTCCCGATGCAGATCGCGCTGAGGGCCGAAGTGCCCGAGCTACCCGGTCGTCGCAGCAAGATCCCCGACCGCTGGGTGGACGCAGAGATGCACGCCGCCCTAGGGCGGGAGTGCAAGAAGTTGCTCAAGGTCCTGTGGTAGCCAGCGGGCGTCAAACGCCCGCTTCAGCGACAACCGCGTGGACTTCGTCTTCCGTCAACGTGTGATCGCCTTGTTTGGCCACCTGCAGCACGTTGTCAATCAGGGCGTCGGACGCGTCGTATCCGTGCTCACGTAGCCAGTACACGACGTTGGAACGCCCGCTGTAGTGGCCGATCTCGATCTGTTGCCGTCGCCCAAAAACCCGCGCCGGAACCGTCGAGTACACCTTGTCGGCGAGGTCATGCTGGCCCTTGGCTTCGGCCTTGATCACCGCCGCGGCGTGAACCCCGGTCGCTGTGCGAAACGCATCGCGCCCCGACAACGGATACGCAGGATGAATCGGCACCCCCGTAAACTCGCTGGTTTTCTCGACATACTCGACCAAACACGACAGGTCGTGCGTTTCGCGGTCGAGCGCATCGAGCAGGTAAAGGTTGAGCAGCATGAGGTCCATCGAGGTATTGCCGACACGCTCCCCGATACCCAGTGCACACCCATGCGCCCGGTCTACGCCGTGCTCAAGGGCAAACAACGCCAACGGCAGTGCGTGACCGCGATCGTTGTGACCGTGCCAGTCCAGCATGACCGTGTCTTCGACATCGAGCGCCCGTAGAACACCTTTGGTGAAGCCGAGAAGGTTGGCCAACCCATCGGGTGTCGCGTGACCGCAGGTGTCACACAACACCAGACGTGTCGCTCCAGCGTCGATCGCCGTGCGAAACAGACGGTCCAAAGTCGAAGGATGACTGCGGGTCGTGTCCTCCGTAACAAAGGATGCGGGCAGGTCATGCCGAACGATGAGCGCCATGGCTTCCCGAGTGAGCG
>JAESSZ010000822.1 GCA_016763875.1 Nannocystaceae bacterium | reverse complement strand
CGATGCTCTTGGATGTGGCGACCGTGCTCGGCGAAGAGCAGGGCGACGCCGCGCTGGTCACCTTCAACGGTGCGAGCTTCGACCTGCCGTTGCTGCGCTCGCGGTTTGTCCGTCATCGTATCGTCGCCCCCGGCCAACCCACGGTGGTCGATGGTCGACCGCACTACGACCTGCTCGTAGCGGCGCGACGCATGTGGAAGGGCCGCGGCCCCGACTGCAAGTTGTCGACCCTCGAGCGTCTGCAACTGTCGGTCGAGCGTCAGGGCGATGTGCATGGGTCGGAGATCGCCGAGGCGTATTGGGGCTGGCTGCGAGATCCCGACGATCCCGCGGCGCAGGCGTTACTCGATCGCATCGAAGCCCACAATCGTGTCGATCTCGTGAGCCTGGCCGGCCTGGCCGCTGAACTCGGCGAGCGGCTGCAGCGACCCCGAGGTCTGGCCGACATGGTGCGTGCGGCCGACCATCACGCCCGTCAGTCCCGCCCTGCACGCGCGCTTGCGGTGCTGCAACCTGGGTTGGCGCAACTCCGCGAGAGTTCGGTGGTGCCCAGCCATGCCTCACCGCAAGGTGGCCTGCTCCGTGATGTGGCCTTGCTCGCGGCTGAATTACTGCGAAAGAAAAAGGCCCATGGCGATGCGGCGGCTCTGTGGGCGCACGTCTGTCGCGCGACCCCCGGGCACCCCGATGCCCACGACAGGCTCGCCAAACACTTCGAACACCGTCTACGCGACCCGGCGGCGGCGCTGTCGGTGGCCGAACACTCGACCCTACCGTGTCCTCGCCGCATCGCCCGGCTGAGCGACAAGATCGCCGCGTCCGGCGCCGCTCCGGTGGCGTACCAAACGGCGCTGGCCCGGGTGAGTGCGGTGTAAGCCGTGGGCAGCTTGTTCGTTTCGCACCCATCTGCCACCCGGCCAAACCGATCGTGATACGGTCGCGAGCGTTCATGGGCCGCTTCGCCAAGTCGCTGCGTTGTTCGGCTGCAACTAGTTGTGCGGCTGTATCTCTGGGAGCCCGCGTAGGGGTTGCCACGACTCTTGCGCTCGTCCTGCCGGCTGGGTGCATGGGGTTGACGCCGCAGCTTCCGCCAACCGACTTCGCGCAACTCGAGGTTGTGTCCGATCGCGGTGCGCGGGAGCAGCTGTACGAGGACAACGCGATCGTCAAACACGATCAACCGCAAGGCATGCGGTACACCAAGGGCAACGATCTCCAGGCCACCAAGCGCAGTTGGCAGTCCCTGGACGCGGTCTTGCGGTCGGATGCGACCTCGGCCGCCGCGCTCCCCGTGCGGCGCATGCGGTCCAGCCGTCTGTTCACGGCGTTGACGGTTGCCTCAGGCATCTTGACGCTGGCCGGGACGGCAGCCTCGGCGCGCGAAGGCGTCGATCTGAAGGAGCTCAACGGCACCGGTGGCCTGTTGTTCGGCGCTGGGATCGCGACCGTCGCCTTTGGGATCACGGCGGGCATTCTGTTCGGGAAGAACCGCAAGCAGTACCAACGTGCGGTGGACGTCTACAACGACAGCCTGGGCATGCGGCTGGGTCTCAACACCGCGGGCGGGGCGTACATCCCTCCTTCGGGGGTCCTGGTCGACGAAGATGGTTTTGTTGTTCTCGATGAGCGAGAGGGCGGTTCGAGCGAGCCTCTGCCCGAACCCGGTCCCGTACTCGCCCCGCCCGAGCTGACACCAACACCCGAGGTCATGCCCACCGCGCCGGAAGAGGTCGCCCCGGAAGAGGTCGCCCCGGAAACGGTCGCCCCGGAAACGGTCGCCCCGGAAACGGCCCCGCCAGACGAGGTCGCCCCGGAAACGGTCCCGCCTGAAGCCGTCGCCCCGGAAACGGTGGGGCCCGAAGCCGTCGCCCCGCCCGCCACCTCCGAGCCTGCGCCGCCGCCCGCGACGATCGTGCCCGAGGCTTCGCCGACGCCGAGCACCCCGCCCCAAGGCGGTGGGTCGGTAGCGGCACTGTCGCTGTCACTTGGTCGCTGACTCGTCCCCGCTCGCCCGACGGCCGGCCCACTGCGATCTCCGAGATCACCACCCGAGTTCGGCGGCCCAGATCGTTGGCCCGGCTCGCTGGCGCGGCGTCTGTGGGTCTCTGCCCACTGCGTGACGTCCAGAGGCGGCACCCGACAAAATACGGGCTGGCCAGTGGTGTGGGCGGGCTGATAACAAGCCTGCGACCGTGAGTGCGTTCCTCCGAAGTTGGCGAGTCCTTGCCGTGTTCCTGGTGCTCCCCGCCTTGGGCGCGTGCTCCGACACCGTCGGGCCCGAGCGGATCATCGAGGGCAAGATCATGTACGACCAGTACTGCGCGCGGTGCCACGGCCAGGACGGGTCTCCCGTTGCCGGGGTCGATCCACCGTGCGACACCGACCCCAGCGTCGCTGGTTGTGCGGGTAGCTTCTCGGACCGCGGGCGCATGGACCGGATGTCCGACGAGACGTTCAAGGGGGCGGTGCTCGGTGGCAAGCAGCCGGGGCGCCGCGCGACGGGCGTGGCACCAGGGAAAGGCATGCCCGGATTCCCGACCCAGTTCACCGAGGCCACTTTGATGGTGTTGGTCGCATACGTTCGCGGCCTGTCGGGGTCCAGAGGGCCGCACGCACCCGAGCCACCCATGCCGACCCAACCCAAGTGACGCGCCCTCGGCACGATCGCCTGGAGCTGTTGTGGCCGGGAAAGTACGACACGAATGGTCAGCGGACGTCGGTGCCGCGCTGTCATCCGACGCTACACACGGACTGCGTGTTCCTGCCGCCCGTCTCCGAGGCCCCGCAGTTGCAGCTGTACGACGCCTCGGGTAGCCCTCCCAGAGCCGTCGCCCAGGGCAACGGTCCGAGCGCGGACCAGCTGATCCTTGCCGACAATCTTCTGGCTCTGGACGCGTTGGCCGATTCTCACGCGGGACGGGTCGATCTGGTCGTGGCCGACCCCCCGTTCGCGACCGGTACCCGCTTCGACGTCGTGACACGGGTCGGGGAGGGCGCATCGCTGGGCGAGTTGAGGACCCCCGCGTACAACGACGCATGGGACGGCGGTGCGGCGGGCCTCATTGCGATGCTCGACCCAAGGCTACGTCTCGCCCACACCCTGCTCGCGCCCCACGGCAGCCTCTACGTGCATGTGGATCCCACGGTCGGGCACTCGGTCAAGATGTTGTTGGACGACATCTTCGGACCGGGGTGTTTTCAGCGCGAGATCGTGTGGCGCATCGGCTGGGTTTCGGGGTTTAAGACCAAAGCCCGCAACTGGATCCGCAATCACGATCTCATCTTCTTCTACGTCAAAGATCCGAAGCGATTCACCTTCAACAAGGCCTACGTGCCGTACCCTGAGGGCTACACGCGACGTGATGGCTCGCCGCCGACGGGCAAGGGCGTACCGCTGGACGACGTGTGGAACGGAAACGACGTCGAGCACGGACTGCGCGGGCCCGACTCGATGGACTCGATTCAGATCAAGAGCTTCTCGCAAGAAAAGACCGGCTACCCGACGCAGAAGAACGAGAGCCTTCTGCGGAGGATTATCTCTGCGTCATCCAACGCTGGCGATCTTGTGGTCGACCCTTTCTGTGGCTCGGGGACTACGCTGGCGGTCGCGCGTGCGCTTGGGCGACGCTTTATTGGCATCGATACCTCCCGGGCTG
>JAESSZ010000821.1 GCA_016763875.1 Nannocystaceae bacterium | reverse complement strand
GTGCGGCAAGGTTGATCTCGCACATGGAGATCCCGAACTCCGCACGCTCCCGCCGATCCACTGGCGGTTGGGTCTCAAGGTACTTCAGGAACGCGTAGCCGGCCGAGCCGCAGTCTCCGGCGCGCTCCGCCGCCAGAGCGGCGGCGTACAGATATGAGGGGTCAGGGTCTTCCTCGTAGGCAGTCAGGTAACCCCTGCGCGCGTCGTCGAAGCGACCTTCCGCCAGCGCCACTTCAAGAGTTCCGATAGCGGGTTGTCTTCCGTCGTCTGAACTCACCGGCGGCATCGGGCCGAAAGGACTCGCGCTCGGTTGCTGGGGGCCGGCCGTCGGCGGCTCGGCCCTCAGGCGCAACGGCACCAACGCGGTGGTCACGACAAAGACGACAATTGTAGGGCGGATCATCAAAGCAAGGACCCATTGTACACGGCGAGTCGTTCGCCCATTCGGTAATCAGCGCCACCGTTCGCACCGATGGTTATCGAGAGTCGCCCGCCGTCCGCACGGGTTAGATCCCGACGCAGAGCCCGTTGGCACACAACCCGCCGAAGATTCCGCCCGGATCACAGACGGCGCCGTTGGGGTCCTGACCCCCGCAGTCGTTGTCGGACTCGTCGCACGTTTCGGTGCAGTCGCCGTCGCCGTCGGGGCCGTCGCACGGATCTCCCGAACCCGTGCAGGCCCCCGATGCGTTGCATGTGTCGTTGTCGGTGCAGAACTGGCCGTCGTCACACGCCGACCCGGCGGGGTCGTTGCCGCCGCAGTTGTTGGTGCCCTCGTCGCACGACTCGGCACAGTTGCCGTCGCCGTCCGCACCGGTGCATGGGTTGCCGCTTCCATTGCAGCTACCACCGCTACAGGTATCGGTCTGGGTGCAGAACAGGCCATCGTTGCAGGCCGATCCGTTGGGGTCGTTGGCGGTGCAGGTGTTGAAGAACTCGCTGCATCGTTCGGAGCAGTCGTCGCCGTCGTCGGGCCCGGGGCACGGATCGCCTCCGCCCTCGCAAACCCCGGCTGCGTTGCATTGGTCGGTCTGGGTGCAGAAGAGACCGTCGTTGCAGGTGGTGCCTGGAGGATCGACGGCGTTACAGTTGTTGGCTCCCTCGTCGCAGGACTCGGTGCAGTCGCTATCGCCGTCGGCTCCCGCACAGGTGGCACCGCCCGCTTGGCATGTGCCCGAACCGTCGCATGTGTCGTTGTTGGTGCAGAACAGGCCGTCTTCGCATGCCGACAGCGCAGGATCGACAGCGTCACACGAGTTGGTGCCCTCGTTGCAAGACTCCGCGCAGTTGGAGTCTCCGTCGGGTCCAGGGCATGGCGTTCCCCCGCCAATGCAGGTGCCCGCGCCATTGCATTCGTCGGCCTGGGTGCAAAAGAGGCCGTCGCTACACGGCGTGCCCAACCCCACTGGGTCGACGCCGCAGACATTGTCGTTGCATGCGTTCGCCCCACACTGTCCCGCGCCGCTGCACTGCGCGGCCTCGTTGCATTCGACGCAGCTGCCGTCACCGTCGCAGACGACGCCCCCGTCTTGATCGCACGGGTCGTCGAGATCAAGGTCGGGAAACAGAGTCATGCCGTTGTTACAGGATTCGCCCGTGCAGTCGTTGCCGTCGGAGTTCGGCAAGTCCGCGTCGTCGGCCAACGCGATCTGAGATCCGCCGCCATCGCACACCAGTTGCTGACAATCGTTCGCGGTTTGGTCGAACAGCGGCAGCGGCAGTCCCACCGGGGCGTTGTTGACGCCACACGTATTGTTGGCGCACGTAATCGTCTGGCAGAAGGTGTCTGAACCACCGCAGTCCGAGGCGTTGACGCAGCCCACGCAGATACCAAAGCCATCGCAGACCCCGATGCCGCCGCAGTCTTCCCCAGACGCCGCAGGCGGATTCGAGGGGGCGCCCGCGGTACACAGGTCCTGCGTACATTCCAGGCCGTCAAAGGGCACATCCGAGTTGTCGGTCTCGGACTCAATGTCACCTGCGCCATCGCAAACGATCAGCTGGCAGTTTCCTAAAGTCTGACGGGTCGCGTTGACCTCGGTGACCTGGTCCACGAAGTCCTGCCCGCATACGCCCGCGGTGCAGGTCCGAGTCCGGCAGTCGTCGTCAATGGGCAGGTCGGTGCAGTCGCTGGGGCTATTGCACTCGACGCATGAGCCGTCGCCATCGCAGAGCCCGTCGGCGCCGCAAGGGAAGCCCACGACCGCGGGGGTGGAGTCTGGTGTGCCGCGGGAGCAGCTGTCGACCGTGCACTCGTTGCGGTCGTCGGCCAGATCGCTGTCGTCGGCCTGAGGGACCTCATTGCCGCCGACGCACGCGACGATCGAACAGTCGCCAGGGGTCTGCGCGTCGACGGGGGCATCGATGCCGTCGAGGGGGTCATTGACGCACGCTCCCAGCCGCGTGTCACAGGAGTCGATCGTGCATGCGTTATCGTCGTCGCACGTCTCGTCGCTTGTGCACTCAACGACACAGCCGTCGTCCTGGCACGAGCCGGGAGTGCCATCGTCGGCCTCGCACGGGGTGCCGCTGGGCCATGGTTCGCTGAAGCACTCGGCGCTGGCGTTGCATTGGTCCTGGGTGCAGGGATCGCTGTCGTCGCAGTCTTCAGCCGCGGTTTCAATCGTGCACGTCGGGTTGCCCGTCGAGTCCGCAGCATCGCCACTTCCCGCGGTGCCGCGTGTTGCGGAGTCGCTGCCGCTGCTGCTTGAGAAGCCGATCATCGAGCCGGTCGTGTCACCGGTACCCGTGCCAGCGCTGCTGGCGTTGACCGGCGAGTCACCGCCGCCGCAACTGAGGACGAACGCTGCGGCCAGCACCGATCCACTCAAAGTTAATCCACGACGCATGCACGCATGGTCCCATGACTTGGCTGCTCTAGGCCCGTAGTGGGACGTCGCGACCGAAATTCGGTATCCGCGTATGGTCGCTTCAACTACAGCGCCCTACGTACGGGGCGCTGTGGAGCTCGCGGGAGCGGCCGTCTACTTGCAGATCTTTTTGACCGGTCCTGGCCCGCCGTCGCAGCAGAACAGATCATCGAGCTGACAGCTGATGCACACCTCACAACCGGGGACCAGACCGTCGCAGTCCTCGTTCGGGTCCACGACTCCGTTGCCGCACTCCCAGCAACCTGTCGTGTTGAGGTTGCAGGCGCCCGTGCACAACAGCGTGCCGCCCGAGTAGCCCAGAGACAAGCAAGTCTGACCGCCGAGATTGCTGCCGTCGCAGGACTCGCCGCTGTCGATGCTGCTGTCGCCGCACTCGTAGCAGTTGTTCGTATTGAAGTTGCAGCTTCCGTTGCAACTCAGCACCCCGCCGTCGAAGCCCTGCGAGATGCAGCTGGCGCCGCCGAGGCTGCTGCCGTCGCATGACTCGCCGCTGTCGATGCTGTTATCGCCGCACTCGTAGCAGTTGCTGGTGCCGATGTCGCAGCCGCCGCTGCACGTGAGCGATCCTCCGTCGAAGCCTTGGCTGCCGCAGGTTTGTCCGCCGAAACTCGAGCCGTCGCACTCTTCGTTGGCGTTGACTGTGTTGTCGCCGCACTCGTAACAGCTGGATGTGTTGAGCGAGCAGTTGCCATTGCACGACAGCGATCCCCCGTCGAAGCCTTGGCTTCCGCACGTTTGGCCGCCAAGGCTAGAGCCGTCGCACGACTCGCCGGAGTTGATCGCGTTGTCGCCACATTCGTAGCAGCTGGACGTGTTGAAGCCGCAGTTGGCAGTGCAGGCGAGCGAGCCGCCGTCGAAACCTTGGCTTGCGCAGTTCTGTCCGCCTAGCGCCGCCCCGTCGCAATCTTCGCTGCCGTTGACCGCCGAGTCACCGCAGCCGGTGCCTTCGCAGCCACTGGTGTTGAACCCGCAACTGGGGTTGCACTGCAGTGTTCCCGAGAAGAAGCCCAGCGAGGAACAAGTCTCGCCGTCGAGATCGAGTTGGTCGCAGGCCTCGGGCCCGTCGACTTGACCGTTGCCGCAGTCGCTGCACTCGGATGCGTCAATGGTGCAGGTCCCCGTGCACGACAGTGCGCCGTCGTTGAACCCGAGCGACTGGCAGGTCATGCCCGCGAAGTCGTTGGTGTCGCATGCCTCCGAGCCCGATACGTTTCCGTCGCCGCAGGTGAAACACTCGGAGGTGTCGAAGACACAGTCAGTGCTGCATTGCAGAGCCCCGCCCTGAAAACCAACGCCGTCGCAGGTCTGCCGGCCAATGTCGGCGCCATCGCAGTCTTCACTGTCCTCACGCTCGGCATTGCCACAAAGCGCGCAGCCACTGGTGTCCAAGACGCATCCAGACGTGCAGCTCAAGTCGCCGGAGTCGAACCCAACGCTGCTGCAGGTCGCGCCGTCGAGGTCTGCTCCCTCGCAGTTCTCGGGATCCATGACCACGCCGTCGCCGCAGGCGCTGCATTCACTGAACTCGACTTCGCACCCCTCGGTGCAACCCAGCGGCTCGCTTGCTTCGCCCAGACCCACGTCCGCGCATGTCGCATCCGAGGCGAAGTTGCTGCCGTCGCACGCCTCGTTACCGTCGATAGCTCCGTTGCCGCATTGCGTGCAGAAGGTAGTGTCGAAGGTGCAGTCGGTGGCGCATTGGAGAGCACCGCCCGCAAAGCCAAGCTCGGTGCATGTCGCAGAGGCAAGATCGCTGCCGTCACACTCTTCGGGTGCTTCGGTAACCGCATCTCCGCAGACCGGGGGATCCGGGGTCTCTCCGTCTCCTCCGTCATCCGTGACGCCAGTGCCACCGTCGCCTGAAACCGCGGTATCTCCGGGTGGGACGCACTTGCCGCCCACATCCGCGTTGGCCGACTCGCCGTAGCGTTGGCCCGTGGCGCACACCGAGTCTTCGAAGCTGCAGTACCCGGCCGGCTGGCAGGTGCCCTTCATCGGTTGACCGGTACACTGCTCGTCAGAAGTGCACTTGAATGGCGCCGAGGTTCCGCATGCGGCAGGCGCCAGCATTGCGGTGGCGATGGCGAGCCCACCGAGTACGAGCAACTTTCCCGTCTTCAACACAACGCGCCAACAGTACCTCGTTTCGCAGCATTCTGAACCGTGATCCGGGTGATCCGGGTGTGGCTCAAACGGCTACGTGTCGGCAGTCGAGGAGTCTTCGGCGCTGTCGTCGTCGGACTTTTCCTCGCCAAACCAGCCTCGAGACCGAGCCCAGTGCGGGACCTTGTCGAACACTTCCGGATCTAGCGTGCCGCTTGTGTCGTCTCCGACAACCGCGATCGCGTTGGGTGGCGAGCACAAGAACATGGGCTCACCCGAGTAGCCGTAACTCGACCACTCACCCGCCGCGTCGGCTTCATTTTCCGGGGCCTCGTCCAGTTCCCGCACGTAGTACAGCGTCACGACGCCGGGGCCGCTGCCGCCGCGGGCCATCACCGCAAAATGCCGCGTGGGAAGTCCTGCGACCGACTGCGCCTCGTCAACGGCCTTGGACCACAGCTCTGCTTTTGTACTGGTCTTAAGTACGCGGACGCGCCAGGTGGAGACGACGACGAGATCATCGCCGACTTCCGCGACGCCTACTGGCCAGCCCTCGACCGTTGGCCACTCGCACAGCAGCGTGATCACACCGGTCGCCAACTCAAGCTGGTCGATCCGATTGCCCGTGCGATTCATGAGCCAAGCGATCTTGCCGTCGCGCGACATCGACACCCCGAGATCACCAACGAGATGCCCCGGGCACGGCATCGATCGCGGCAAGGTGCCGTTGTTCCAGCGCAGCGTGCCGTTCTCAACCGTGACTGGACCGGGAGCGAAAACGTCCCGCCAGCCTTCTTCCCGCTCGGCGTCCTGGAGCGGAATCGGTGCGAATCGGGGACCCGCGTGGTGTTTGCTCTGGTTTTCGATCGTGTCGTCGATCCCGCTCGCGCGGTAGCCAGATCCGTCGGCCCGCAGGCCATACACTGCACCGTCGACAATGCGCGCACCGACAGCGTCGTAGGAAGCGCCACCCAGCGAGACCAAATTGCCGTCGATGAGCCCGTAGAGCGTGGTGCGTCCAGTCCACGGGAACATGCGCTCTTCCTCGACAGCTTCCTTCCACAGCGCAACCGCGTTGCCTTGGACACGCACAAGACCCGACTTGCCCATGATGTCTTGGAACACGTGTCCACCGAGTCGCATCATCCGCGGACCCAGTTGGTACAGGCTCATCCGTCGCTTCGTTGCCTTTTCGCCCGGGGTCTCGGTGAGCACCGCGATGATGTCGCCATCGAGTCGTACTGCCTGGAGGTGTGTGGTGTCAGGCTCGGGCGGCAGTAGTGCCCGCAACTGGTCACCTTCGCGCAGCAACAGGCCGCCCTCGTCGGGCATCACGAATTCGGAGTCCGCTTCTTCCGTGGCCGCAGGGACCTTGTCGACGGCCTCGAAGCGCAGGCCGCTCGGTACCCGCATCGCGCCGATACGCTTGTCGATCGTGGGGCGTCGTTGCGTGGCCTTGCGTGCCGCCAGCACGGCAGGATCTCGAACCATGCGCGACACGTGCTCCCGCAGCGCGTGGACATCTTCAATCGTGCCCAGATCGCGTCGACCAGCACGGACCTCGGTGACAACCCGCGCCGCATCCACAATCCATGCCGCCTTGGAGGTCTTGCACGCTTCGATCACCGCCTGCAGTGCGTCGTCGTGGCCTTCGAAGAAGAGGCGGAACAACCAGTACAGGGCGGTGGGGGCGCTACGCGGAATGTTCTTGAGCGCCTTGTCGGGACTGGCCTCAGGCTGCTCGTAGTCGGCCCAGCGCTCGACCGAGAACTCTCCGTCCACCAACATCGCCATTAGATACGCCGACCGCAGATAGAAGCGGTTGGGCGGCGGATCGGGCATCCACTCGACAGGGAAGAGGTCGCCTTCCGCGAATCGCTCTTCGAGTGGCGCGTACGGAGGGGGAAACGCCGCACGGTCATCGAGCGCGCCGATGAGCGGCTTGAGCGCCCGCGAACTCGGATTTTGTCCGCGTCCCAGGACGGCATGCGAGATGAAGTTGAGCGCGGCGAACGAGGTCAGGTCGTCGGCGCACACGCGATCGAGCGCCTGTCGTGCGTCGCTCCAGCCAACCACGCACGCGCGTTCGTTGCGGACCGAAAGCAGGGCGAAGAAAGGCTCGTCGGACTTGCTCTTGCCGATGCCCAGTGCCCCAACAAACGGCTCCAGTAGCGGAAGTTGGGAGCGCTGGCTCTGCGCGTCCGCCAGTGCATCCTCGAAAGGCGTTTTCGACTGAGCCCGGGCGACGTTGCTCTCGTCCATCGCGGGCGTGAAGTTGTGTCCAGCCATCCCGTCGATCGCCGCGTAAGACTGCACGCCGAGAGACCAGGAGTGCCCATGCAGCCCGCGCCAGCGCACAGACGCCTGAGGCTCCTGCTTGGGGGCGCTGAAATGCGCGGCGATGAACCGAGAAAGCGCGAAGGGAAGCATGCGCCGCGGAAGCATACTCGCAGCCGATCGTCTCCTCCAAGTCCGTGCTTCCAGGCGACCTACTCGGCGTCGAGGCGTGCGCTGAGGCGGCGGGCGGCCTCGGCGACCTCGGGGTCCTTGTCCGTCAGCAAGGGGACCAGTGCTGGCGCCAAGGAGTCGGGCGCCTCGGTATCTTCCAGGATCGTCGCGATGGCGGCGATCGATGCCTTGCGAGCCTGAACCGAGGTCGCGGCGAGGGTTGTGATCAGGCCTGGGAGCGAGGGTTGGCCCAGTGCGATGAGTGCGACGGTGGCGTGGTGGCGGGCTTGGCCGCTGCCGATCGCGACGACCCGCAGCAGCCCGGGGATCGTGTCGACGCCGACCGCAACGAGGGCCGCGCGGGCTTCGGTCGCAACGTCGGAGGCGTCGTCGTCGAGCACGGCGATGAGGTTGGGGGTGCTCTGGCTGGCGGCGGTGCCTAGTGTGCGCAGGCCCTTGGCGGCGGCCAGTCGGACGGTCGCATCACCGTCGTTGAGGGCGGTGGCCAGG
>JAESSZ010000820.1 GCA_016763875.1 Nannocystaceae bacterium | reverse complement strand
GCTTTTCGCCGCGTGGCCGTGGCTGCGCCGGGTGCTGCCCGTGCTGCTCGTGTTCTTGGGCCCGGTGTGGATCCTGGACTACTTTCGGGGGGGCTTGCTGTGGTCCGACATCCCGATCGCGGGGGCCGACTACGACACCCACGTAGCCCAGACGTGGCGCGTGCTCGAAGGTCTGCGCGGCTGGGCGCGGTCGTGGGTCTACGACGTCCAACACCTTGCCGGTTATCCCAACGGCACGATCTTCGACGCCGACAACAAGGGCTGGACGATCTTCACGTGGGCGTTGTCGTCGCTGGGTCTGTCCGACGGCCGCGCGTTCAACCTGTTCGTCATCTGCGCGCACCTCTTGGTCGCGCCCATCGTGTACATCTCCTGTCGTCTTTTCGGACTGCGTCACGGACCGTCGTTATTCGCCGCAGGCCTCGCGGTCATGTTGTGGTTTTACGACTCCTGGAATCACTGGGAGTGGTACATCGGTATGACCGCGTACGCGTTCGCGAGCTACTGGTTCTTGCTCCCATTGTCCGCGTTCTACCGTTTCATGCGGGAGCGGCGGTTGTGGCAGGCCGCTCTGGCTGGCAGCACGCTGGCCCTGGCCCATCTACTGCATCCATACTCGTTCTTCATTCTCGCGGCGCCAATGGCGGTGCTGTACCTGCGCGAGTTCAAGACCCTCGGTCGTCGCAACCACATCCTGGTGTGGTCGATGGCGGCTCTCACCGTCATCGTCAACGCCTGGTGGCTCAATGTCGCGTTCTCTTTTTGGCATTACGTGCTCGAGTCCTCGCTGTTTGGGCATACGACGCTCGAGACCTTGGCGTGGGACTTCTTCGGACTGACCGGCGAGCCCGCCGAGCAGGGCTCGATCGGCAATCGCACTGGCTTTCGGCTCGTGACGATCGCTGGTGGAGTCATCGGGTGCGTGATGTGGTGGCGTCGTGGCGACCCACGTGCGCTGCCGATCGCCGTCGCCATGATCCTATTTGCGAGCCTGGCCTACCTTGGCGGGTACACGCCTGCCTCGAACTTGCAGCCCTACCGTCACATCGGCCCGCTCATGTTTCTGGGGACCGTCGCGGCAGCGGGTGCCCTCGAAGTAGCCAGCGATGAGCGTCTCTGGCAACGGATCTCACGTCCCGCCTGGGTGCTTGCCGCGGTGCTGGCAATTCCCGCCGCGCAGCATCTGGCGCGCGACATTCTCTACTTCTCGGTACGCGCGTTGCCGTTGCCGCGCACGTTGCCGGACGGCAATCGTGTCCCGTACACGGCGTTGGGCTATGGCTTGCACATGGACTACAGCTACGCCGACTGGCAACTCGACGAGTTGGTGGCGTGGGTCAAAGAGAACGATGACGGCACAGGCCGCATCTTGGTCGAAGGGTGGTGGGTCGGCGAGCATCTGGCGTGGCGGACCGACGCTCAGATCCTCGGTGGCTTCATCTGGCGCAACCTTGAGCACAGCTGGGCGAATCTGTTTCGGCGCCGGCCACAGGGCATCGTCGCGCCCAAGGAGTTCCACAACTACGTGCGGACCTACGCGGTGAAGTGGGTCATCGTCACCGCGCCCGCGTTCCTGGCCCCATGGTGGGACGTGAACCCCAAACTCGAGAAGGTCGCCGACGTTGGCACCTTCCGGATCTACAAGACCAAGCAGAAGGTGAACCTGGTTGCCAAGGGCGGCGGTCGTGTGAAGGCACGAACGAACGTGCTGTCGGTGAGGGGGAGCGACCCCGATACCGACGTTGTCCTGCGGTACCACTGGCTTGAGACCCTGATCTGTAAGCCCGACTGCACGGTGGAGCGCCACGAGCTGGCGCAGGACTCGATTGGCTTTGTTCGGGTTGCCGCCCCGCATCCCGCCAACTTTCGTGTGTTCAACTCGTACCGTTTTGTGGGCGAGAAGTTCGTGCCCAAGGACTGAACGCCGCCACGGTTGAGAGCGGAGCGGCCCGCTGAGGCGCCCAAACGGCCGTCTGGCTGGTGGGCAGCACCGCCCTGTGCCGGGTCGCTTTGCCACGGCCCCGGGGTGTGGGATCGTTGGGCCCCCGCATGGCGGACGCACTCAGGATCATTGCCGACGTCGCCCGCTTCCGGCTGCGTCGGCTCGAGATGGCGAACCTGGTCGCCGCCGTCGCGATCATGGTGTCGCTGCGGCTACCGATGTCGGAGTTGCTCGCCCGCACGTTGTTTGGCGTGCTGCTCAACTTGCTGGTCTATCTCAACAACGACTGGTTCGACCTCGAAGACGACTTGGCGTCGTCGACCCGCGATCGTGAAAAGACCGAGTTTCTGGCCGCCCATCGTCCCGCGGGAGTCCAGGCCCAGCTGGGCTTGTTGGGGGCGCTCGTTGGGTTTGCCGTGATCTGGGGCGGGGGCTTGCTCGCGGTGCTGATCGTCGGCGCGGGCGTGTGTGCGGCCTACTCCAAGTTGCTCAAGCGGCGTCCCTTCGTCGACGTTGCGGCGATGATGGTGTGGGGTGCCGCGATGCCTGCAGTTGCGGTGCCGCCCGGCTATGAGGTCGGGTGGCTACTGCTTGTCCAACTCGCGCTGTTCTCCGGCGTGTTCGAGTCGATCCAGGTCCTGCGGGATCGCGAGGGTGACGCCCGGATCGGGGTGCGAACGACCGCGGTGGTGCTTGGCGCGGGGCCGACTCAGGCGCTGGCGCGCGTGTTGATGCTGATCTGTGCCGGGTACGCGGCTTGGATGTTTCATCCGCTGATCGCGATCGGCCCGTTGTGCGCCGCGATGATGCCGATTGGGGGCGAGCTGTCGAAGTATTGGCATCGTGTGCGTTTCATCCTCGGCCCCACGCTGCTGGCCGAGTGCGCGATGATCTACCTTGGGTGGGTTTAGGAGCCCGTCGCACATGCCGGACACCGCCGCGTCGACCGAGTCTGCCAGCAGTGCTGCGGTCCGGCCGTGGACCCGTGGCGCCGTCGCTTGGGTCGGTGTGGTCATGGTGCTCGCGGTCGTGGTCTATTGGCCTGCGCTGCAGGTCCGGTACTTCGCCGACGACTACATTCAGATCGCCAAACTCGAAGGACTGCTCGGACCGCACCATCCGGCGGGGCTGTACTCGTTCTTCGCCGACAACCCAGCGGAGATCCTCGCCCATCGCGCGCGTGGCTCACTGCCGTGGTGGACCGTCGACGACTTCCGATTCGTGCACGTTCGGCCGCTCGCCAGCTTGCTGCTTGAACTGGACCACGCCATCGCACCCCGGGCGGCGTGGCTTCACCACCTGCACTCCATGGGGTGGTTGCTCGCGATGCTCGGCACGCTCGCGCTGGTCTTGCGCCGCAGCACGACGCCCGCGATCGCGGCGGGGGCGTTGCTGATCTTCGCGTTGGACGAGACGCTGGCGTGGACGGTCGCCTGGGTCGCCAACCGCTGCGCGATGATCACCGCGACTTTCGTATTCGGCGCGCTTGCGGTGCACATGAAGCGACGCGATAACCCCTCGCCGCGGTGGTGGTGGGCAGAGCTGGTTTGCTGGCTTGTGGCGCTGTCGGCCGGCGAGTACGCGGTGCGTGGCCTGGC
>JAESSZ010000819.1 GCA_016763875.1 Nannocystaceae bacterium | reverse complement strand
GGGCGACGGCGACGGCGGCGAATCCGGTGGTGATGACGGCGGGGGCGTCCAGGTCGTGACCCGGGAGGTCGGTGCGTTCGAGTTCTCGACGATCACCGCGAGCAGTGCCGAGGACATCGTTGCCTGGCTCGAAGAGAACGACTACCAGACCAACGATCTCGCGACGCCTATTCTCCAGGAGTACATTGACGAGGGGCACGTCTTCGGCGCCGTCAAGCTGACCGCAGGGGCCGGCGTCGACGAGATTCACCCGATCGTGCTTCGGTTCGACGGGATCGAGTCCTGCATCCCGCTTCGGCTCACGCGGATCGCGGCGACCGACGACATGGACATTCGCGCATTCTTCCTTGGTCAAGATCGCGTCGTGCCCAAGACCTATCGGCATGTCGAGATCAACCCGCTGAAGATCGATTGGCTCAACGCGGCGATGAACTACAAAGAGCTCATCACCTTGGCGGTCGACTCACCGATGGCCGACGGTCGAGCCTTCGTGACCGAGTACGCCGGCGACTCCTCGGTCGTGCAGCAGGGCGGCTTGGTCAACCCGGACCTCGATGCCACGGCGTTTACCAGCGCCGAGCCCGAGGATGTCATCGACTTGTTGACCTCCCAGGGTGGGTACTTCTGCGACTTTGACTTTGGCAATGGATGCGGCGGCACCCATCCCCTAATCCAGCCGATTGTCTCGGAGTTCCTGCCCGTGCCTAACGGCGTCGACTCTGACGACTTCTACTCGTGTTTGTCGTGTTACGTCGACGATATCGACCTGATGGTGTGGGACGGCGCGGGCTTTGCTGCCGCTCTGCAAGACCGCGTCATCGATCCTGGCCTGCACGCGCAGCGCATCTTGGACCAAAACGCCTATCTGACCCGGATGTACACCACCATTTCGCCCAACGAGATGATGGTCGACCCAATGTTCCATGAAAATGCAGATCTCGAGGAGGTCGCCGCATTCCAGACTGGGGACCGTCGCTTCCTGTGCAACGGTGACTCCGTCTACACGCTGCCCGACGGGCGCGAGGTGTATCTTCCTGCGGGCACCACCGAGTGGCCCGACTTCGACAAGGAGGAGGCGTGGCACCAGCCGTGGGAAGAAGAGGTCCAAGAGATCATGGAAGGCGGCGCGCCGATGGTGTTGGTCTCCAACTCTGAGGCTATCGACGTGGCGCTCGCGGCTTACAACGCCGCGCAAGGCTGGGCCGGTGGCGGCGCCGACGGTGGCCATGCCGACGGCGGAGATGCCGACGGTGGCGATGCCGACGGCGGAACTGGCAATGGTTCGGGGGGCTCGGACTCGGGTCCCGATGGGGACGGCGGCGCGGCAGACGGTGGTGACACTGGCGGTTGCGGCTGCAGCACCGACAACCATCCTGCGGGCCTGGCTTGGTCCCTCATGTTTGGGTTCGGGCTGTTGGCGGCGCGGCGTCGTCGCAACTAGGGCATCGCTGAGCGCAAATATCGAGTCGTGGACCACCGGACCCAAGGAACTGATCAATGAAACGTCTGACCCGTCTGTCTCTGCTGTGCGCCCTCGTGGGCACCACCTTCACCGTCGCCGCGTTGACCCCCGCGGAAGCTGAGGCATGTGGTGGCACGTTCTGTGATGGAGGCGCGCCGCTGCCGATGCCGGTCGACCAGTCGGGTGAGAACATCCTCTTTGTGCGCGATGGCACCGCGATGGAGGCGCACATTCAGATCCAATACATGGGAGATCCGGAGAAGTTCGGCTGGGTCATCCCACTCACCGCGGAGCCGACGGTGATAGCCCCGGGCTCCGATCCGTTGTTTAGGAACCTGTTGGCGGCCTCGGTGCCGACGTATGGCTTCTCGCGTCAATCCGACAGTTGTCAGGTCCCCAACGCCTCCCCGGACGGCGGTCAGGGGCTCACGGGCGGCGCGGCCGCGGATGATGGTGGCGGAGACGAGAGCGGAGACGAAGACGATGGGGTGAAGATCCTGTCGACGCAGGAGGTCGGTGCTTTCAAGGTCACGATGCTCACGGGGGACAGCGCGGCGGCCATCGTCGAGTGGCTGGACGAAAATGGTTTTGAACAGGACGACGAGGCGATCCCTATTCTCGAACAGTACCTGGCCGAGGGCCATGTGTTCGCGGCGGTCAAGCTGACCGTGGGAGTCGGCACCGACGAGATTCATCCGATCATGTTCCGTTTCGAGAGCGACGAGCCGTGCGTGCCTCTACGGCTCACTCGGATCGCGGCGGTCGAAGACATGGAGATCCGTACCTTCTTCTTGGGGCGCGCGAGAACAGTCCCGCGGACGTACCGACACGTGGAGGTCAACCCGCTCAAGATCGACTGGCCCAACCAGGCTGCGAACTACAAAGAGGTCGTGAGTCTCGCGGTCGACGAAGAACATGCCGACGGACGCGCGTTCGTGACGGAGTATGCGGGGCCCAGTGACGTTGTGAGCACCAATGGGATCGCCGACGACCGTTGGAACGCCGACACGTTCGTCGAACTCGCACCGCAGGCTGTCATCGCGCGCCTCGGAGACCAGGGTCTGTGGGAGTGCGGCGAGAGTCCCGATACGTTCGAGTATCTGTGCCAGTCAACGCATCCTCTGGTGCAGCCTCTGCTTGACGAGTTCTTGCCGGTTCCGTCGGGAGTCGACGCGACGCAGTTCTACGAGGATATGGAAGCCTACTCGGAGCAGATCGACCTCGAGGCGTGGGACGGCGTTGCGTTTGCGGCCGCACTTGAGGAGGTTGTGTTCGGGCCGGGGCGACATGGGCTCGAGCTGCTGGCAGACAACGGGTACCTCACCCGCATGTACACCACGATCTCGCCCGCAGAGATGACCGAAGACCCGATGTTCCACGAGAACGGCGAGCTCGACGAGGTCGCTGGACAGCGGATGGCGACGCAGCGCACGCTGTGCAACGGCGATTCGATCTGGACGCTACCGGACGGTCGCGAGGTCTACGTGCCCGCGGGTGAGCCGTGGCCAGACTTCGACTTGGAGGCGCCCATGGACGACAAAATGCCGATCGCAGAGTTTATCTCTGAGATCCCGGCGAGCGGGGCTCCGATGCGGTTGGCGGACAACCAGGAGATCATCGACGTGCAGTTGCGCAAGTACAACCAAGGCAAGGGTTGGAACGGCGCCGAGGTGCCACCGGGTGAGGCGGCCAACGACGCGGACACCTCGGGCTGCAGTTGCCGCGCTGGTGGTGGCAACGGTGGCGTGATGTGGATGTTCGGCCTCGGCGTGTTCATGCTGGGCGCACGCCGTCGCTGGCACTAGCTACCGGCTGGCTACCGGCCGTATCTAGTGGCTGACTACCGCAGCGCCTTC